>CANGCD010000001.1 GCA_947452215.1 Cytophagaceae bacterium
ATGCTGAAAACGATAAATAAATTTCCGATTTGTGCGTTCAACCGCCTGATCCGGATTAATATCAATAAAGCGCGCAAAGTTCACCAAGCTGAATATCAAATCACCCAGCTCACCTTCCGCCTCCTCTTTTTGGTTAGCCGTTAAGTCTTTTCCTACAAAGGTCTCCTTAAATTCTCCCAGCTCTTCTTCCACCTTCTCCCAAACTTGCTCCTTTTCTTCCCAGTCAAAGCCCGCCCCGCGTGCCTTCTCCTGTATCCGCATGGCTTTCACCAACGCGGGTAAGGAACTCGGTACACCGGATAACACCGACTTATTTCCCTCCTTTAATTTCAAAGCTTCCCAGTTGGCCTTCACTTCCTCCTCCGTCTCCGCCACAACATCCCCATAAATGTGCGGATGCCGCGAAATCAACTTCTCACAAATACCATTCAACATCGATGTCGCATCAAAATCCCCCGTCTCTGAGCCGATTTTACTATAAAAAACCAAATGCAGCATGACATCCCCAATCTCCTTCCGAATCTCAGCCATGTCTTTAGACAAAATCGCATCCGACAACTCATAGGTCTCCTCAATAGTCAAATGACGCAAGGTATCCATCGTCTGCTTTTTGTCCCACGGGCATTTCTCCCGCAAATCATCCATGATGCACAATAATCGATCAAAGGCCTCCGCCGCTGCTGGGTATCTCATGCTTATGGGTTTAATCCGTATACACGGACATAATCAATCAAAAATTTATTGGGAAAGATTGTATCATCAACGCCTTTTTGTCCACCCCAATCTCCACCAATTGCTAAGTTTAACAAAATGTGTTGTTTCTTATCAAAAGGCCATTCTTCCCAGCCTTTTCCCGTATTTTCAAAATAGAAATATTGTTTGCCATCAATGAACGATTGAATGGTCGTTGGCGTCCACTCGACCGAATAAACGTGAAATGCCGTATCAAAATCATCAATACGCGTTGTTGACGTCTTTTGCGTTCCGATCACATGGTTGAATGATTTTGTATGCACCGAAAAATGCATCACCGCCGGATCATAGCCCACATGTTCTAAAATATCTATTTCCCCGTTATCAGGCCAATAAGTCGAGCCGTAATCGGATTGACTTGCCAACATCCAAATCGCCGGCCAATTGCCTCGACCCGCGGGAACTTTCGCACGTACTTCGATTTTTCCATAAAGAAAATCTTGCTTGCCTTTCGTAACGATTCGTGCCGAGGAATAATCCATGGAACCTGATTTTTCCTTAATTGCCTCAATGGTCAAAATGCCGTTCTCAATGTGCGCATTATCGATGTCCGCATTGGTATAATTTTGCAGCTCATGGTTTCCCCATCCGGAACCACCGACATCGTAAGACCAAAATTTAGCATTGGGTAATCCTGGCGTATCAAATTCGTCCGACCAGATGGGATCCTTCGTAAACGTATAGACCTTCGGGGCTACAGGTGCCACAGGAACATTCGATAAGGCTGGCTTAGGAGCCTCCTGCGAAGCACATCCCATAAATGCAATCCCAAGCAGAGCAATGTTTTTGATCATTTGTTGATTTTTTAGCTTCCAAAAATAACCTGATTCCCACCACAATTCCTATTCTTCGCAAGCGATAATTATGTACTTTTGAACATGGATTTTAAAATCGCGTCTTCTTATCAACCCACAGGTGATCAACCAAATGCCATCAAGGAATTGGTGGAAGGCCTTCAGAAAGAAGAAAGATCCCAAACGCTCCTCGGCGTGACTGGTTCCGGAAAAACCTTTACCATCGCCAATGTAATTAAGGAGGTTAACCGACCGACCCTGATTTTATCCCATAACAAAACCCTAGCTGCGCAATTATACGGCGAATTCAAATCCTTTTTCCCCGAAAACGCTGTTGAATATTTTATCTCCTATTACGATTATTACCAACCGGAAGCTTTTATCGCCTCCACAGGTACATACATCGAAAAGGACCTTTCCATCAACCAAGAAATCGAGAAATTAAGGCTTGCCACCACGGCAGCCTTGATGTCCGGTCGGCGCGACATCATCGTCATCGCATCTGTTTCCTGCATTTACGGGATGGGAAACCCCGATGAATACAAGAACTCCATCATGCGCATCGGCGTAGGGGAAACGATTTCACGAAATCAATTTCTCTTCCGACTCGTTGAGATCCTTTATTCGAGAACCGAAGGTGAATTTCTCCGCGGAACCTTCCGAGTGAAAGGCGACACCGTGGATATCTTTTTGGCTTATGCCGATTTCGGATATCGGGTCATATTCTTTGGTGATGAGATCGAAGAAATTCACCGCATCGATCCGTGGACAGGCAAGAAAATTTCGAAAGAAACCATGGTTGCCATTTTCCCCGCGAATTTATTCGTGACGGGACGAGAGACATTAAATAATGCGATTTCGGATATTCAGGCGGATTTGGTGAATCAAATTTCCTATTTCGGGAAAGACGGTCGATTGCAAGAAGCAGAACGCATCAAGCAACGTACGGAATTTGATTTGGAGATGATGCGCGAACTGGGCTATTGCTCCGGCATCGAGAACTATTCACGCTATTTTGATCAGCGAAAACCGGGCCAGCGCCCTTTCTGCTTATTAGACTTTTTCCCAGATGATTTCCTCATGGTCGTGGACGAAAGTCACGTGACTATGCCACAGATTCGTGCCATGTACGGCGGTGACCGCTCCCGCAAAGAATCTTTAGTTGAATATGGTTTCCGTTTGCCGTCGGCGATGGATAACCGACCGCTCACCTTTCAGGAATTTGAGGATATCGTAGGCCAAACGATTTACGTTTCGGCAACGCCATCAGATTATGAATTAAAACAATCAGAAGGGGTTGTGGTGGAACAAATCATTCGGCCAACAGGCTTATTGGATCCCATCATTGAAGTGCGACCAACGAAGAATCAAATCGATGATTTACTCGATGAAGTTTACGACCGCATCAAGAAAAAAGAGCGTGTGCTAATTACAACCTTGACCAAGCGCATGGCGGAGGAATTATCCAAATACCTCGACCGCGTGGGAGTCAAATGCCGGTACATTCACTCGGAAATCAAAACCTTGGAAAGGGTTGAGATATTAAGAGAATTACGCTTAGGCGTTATCGACGTTTTGGTTGGTGTCAATTTATTGCGGGAAGGACTGGATTTGCCAGAGGTGTCTTTGGTGGCGATTATGGATGCCGATAAAGAGGGTTTCCTTCGCGATATTCGCTCGTTGGTTCAAACGATTGGTCGGGCAGCGCGGAATGAAAACGGTCGGGTCATCATGTATGGCGATAAAATGACAGGCTCCATGGAGCGCGCGATTTCGGAAACGAACCGCCGGCGCGAAAAACAAATGGCCTACAACACAGAGCATGGGATTACCCCGAAAACCATTTGGCGAAGTCATGATGAAATCATGGAGCAGACGTCGATTGCCGATCGCATGGCGAAACCGATGAAATCATATGGCATTACGCCGAAGGAATCCTTGCAGGCGGCAGATCCATTATTGGCCTATATGAGTAAACCCGAACTAAAGAAACAAAAGGAGGCCGTTCAAAAAGAAATGGAACGAGCAGCACGCGATTTAGATTTCCCGTTAGCGGCGAAGTTTCGCGACGAGCTTTTGGCCATCGATAAATTACTGGTATAAAAAAGGCACGGAATGAATTCCGTGCCTCTCACTTATTGTCTTTTCAAATTACTCCGAGATAAACGGATAATCTTCCTGAACGTATACATCTTTGTATGCTTCATCTGCAGTAGGGAATGGTGACACTTCTGCAAAATCAACTGATTCTTGAACTTGAACCTTAATTTTCGCATCGATCGCATCTAAATCTGCTTGCGTTGCGATTCCATATTCAAAGATGCGTTGTTTAACTTGTTCGATCGGATCACGCTCTTTGTAAGCCTCTACCTCCTCTTTTGAACGGTATTTTTGAGGATCCGACATGGAGTGTCCACGGTAACGATAGGTTCTGAACTCCAAAAACGTAGGACCTTCACCCGCACGAGCACGTGCAGCAGCGCGTGAAACCGCTTCGTGAACGGCTTCCACGTCCATGGCGTCAACTGCCTCTGAAGGCATGTCATAAGCCTCACCTAATTGGTATAATTCTGTTACGTTCGAAGTACGAGCAACAGACGTACCCATCGCGTAACCATTGTTTTCTACCACGAAAATCGCAGGCAATTTCCATGTCATCGCCATGTTGAATGCTTCATGCAAAGCTCCTTGACGAGATGCGCCATCACCGAAATAGGTGATCGATACGTTACCTGTTTTCTTATATTTTTCAGCAAACGCTAAACCAGCTCCCAATGGGATTTGAGCCCCTACGATACCGTGTCCGCCTACAAAGCCAACTTCTTTATCAAAGATGTGCATTGAGCCACCTTTTCCTTTGGAAGCACCTGTGATTTTACCGTATAATTCGGCCATAATCGCGTTAGGAGATGTTCCTAGGGCTAATGGGATACCGTGGTCACGGTAAGCGGTAATGTATTTATCGCCTTCGCGTAAAGCAGATTTAGAACCGGAAGAGCAAGCCTCCTGGCCAATGTATAAGTGACAAAAACCTTTAATTTTTTGCATTCCGTACAATTGACCGCACTTCTCTTCGAATTTGCGTTGTAATTGCATGGATTCGTACCAATACATGTAGGTCTCTTTGGAATACTTAGGTGCTTGTGTTTCTTTCTTTGCCATCTGTCGATTGGAAATTTTTTGTTGCTAGGGGAAAATGCCCCAGTCAAAACCAAGGCGAAATTAAAACAAAACACGCAAGCAGCCAAAAAATCGCGTATTATTCTTTATTTTTACACCGTTGTGCCCATACGCTCGTTCCTATGTACCTAAAATCCTTACAGGTCAAACAGTTTAAATCCTACGAGGAGGCGCAATTTGAATTTATTCCCCACATCAATTGCATCGTAGGCGAAAACGGAATCGGCAAAACGAATCTCCTCGACGCCATTCATTTTCTTTCTTTGACCAAAAGCGCGCGCGGTGTCGCGGATCCTTTGTGCATCCGCCATGGCGATAGCTTTTTCATGGTGCAAGGCAGTTTTATCTTCCAAAAAGATGAACATGTCCCTGAAACAGAAACACAGATTACTTGCGCAGTTCAAAAAGGACAGAAGAAAGCATTATTACGCGACCAAAAACCCTATACGCGACTAGCTGATCACATCGGAAATTTCCCCATTGTGCTGATGGATCCGCACGATACAGACCTCGTACGCGATAGCAGCGATACCCGTCGGCGATTCTTCGATGGTGTGATGGCCCAGCTAGACCGTAGTTTCTTGGAAAATCTAATGCGCTACAACCGGATTGTTCAGCAGCGTAACAGCCTCTTGAAAATGTTTGCAGATACGGGATCACATGATGCCTTAATGCTTGCGAGTTATCACGAGCCCCTCGTAATTTTAGGTGAATCGATTAATGCCGCACGAATCGAATTCTTAAAGGACTTCCTTCCCCGTTTTCAGTCACATTATGCAGCCTTATCCGATGATCGCGAACAGGTGATGATTCGCTTAGAGTCTACATTTGAAGCAGGGCATTTGGATGAGGCCTTGAAACAGGCAGAAAGGCAAGATTTTGCAGCTCAGCGGACCACCGTAGGAATTCACCGCGATGATTTCGAGTTTGAAATAAATGCGTATCCCTTGAAAAAATACGGCTCACAAGGTCAAACCAAAAGCTTTGTGGTAGCCTTAAAACTCGCGCAATTCGATGCATTAACAGCTGTTAAACCTCGGAAACCGCTACTCTTACTTGATGATATTTTTGATAAATTGGACGACCGCCGGATTCAGCGCTTAATCGAAATGATGGCTGAAGATCATTTTGGGCAGGTATTTATCACGGATGCCCGTCCTGAACGAACGAAGAACTTATTGAAGGACCTTAGTTCGAAGATTCAATACCTTGCGTTATAATATCGCCAAATTTTTGAAGGGAGTTTTCTGCCGCAAATGTCGAGCAAGCGAAAGGATTGTGTTTAATTTGCTCAGCTTGAATCGCCAAAATTCCTTGGCTGACTTGATCTTCAGATGACGCATCAACTACCAATCCAAATTGATGTTGGTGTACAAGCGACCCAATTTGACCCTGATTCGTTCCAAACATCAATTTATTGGCCATGGCGGCACGAACCAGCACCGAACTTGAGCCTAAATGTCCTTGGTATAACAACAATATCACGTCGGATGCGTCAAAACACATTTGCACTTCGGGAGCCGACAAGTACCCGTATTTACGAATCACCTCTAATTGGGGAACGCGCGCAATGGCCTCATCAATCACCTGCTGATATTCGGGTCGAATGGGGCCTACTAACAACAGGCACATTGTATTTAAGATATTCGAAGGAAGATGTTCGCAGGCTTTTAAAAAAACTTCTATGCCTTTTCGGTTATCTAAATGCCCAAAATTGAGATATACTTTTTTATCGGCAGGCAGCTGAAGCTCCTGCAAAAAAGTGGCACGATGCGTTTCATCTAAGGAAAACGACCGAATGGGATCACAGAGTTGGACAATGTTAGCTCGGTTTGTTAAGGCTTGAATCTGGGATACAGATTCTGGCACCAAGCAAAAAAGATTCTTAATTTGACCCGATTCTAGGGCTTTTTGCAAAATCCACTTTTTAAATCGAGGATAGAATCCCCTCGGATTTGATAAAAAATTGGGTCTGAAATAAATACCTGAAACAGGAATCGTCGCTTTTTTCCCTAACCAAGCTCCCAGTTGGAAATAATCAACATACATCAACAACGCATGTGTAGCTTGTACTTCTTGGGCCATGTCTAGCATCAAGTTCCATTCGACAAAAGATCGCCTGTAGATTGACATGGCATGTATTCGTTGGATTTTTTCGGTCGGGATGGGTAAAAACGTGATGTTTGAACCCCAGGCTAACTGCTCGTTTTCCTTACGATTATCAAATTGTTCTTGAAATGCGGAGCCCGTGGCAACAACTATTTCATAGCCTGGGAGTGCGCTGTAATACCCGATTAGATTCAATAGATAGTCGGGATGGTGCCCATCAAGTATCGTATCAAAAAGGAGAATGCGCTGTTTCACAAAACAAAAATAGGGTAAATAAATGAAAAGGTCGGCAAATGACTTTGCCGACCCTCCCAAGAATACGCACAATGCCTACAAGTTATATTTGTACTTATAACGATTGTACAATTGCGTGTGCTTGTTATTTAAATCAATGGCGCGACCTTGAATAAAGGCGTGGGTCACCACGCTGGATTTCATGTCTAACAAATCCCCTTGGCAAATTACGATATTGGCATCCTTGCCATTCTCCAAACTTCCTGTGCGATCTGCGATCCCTAGGATTTTAGCTGGGTTCAAGGTAATGGCCGACAAAGCTTCTTCGCGGGTTAAGCCATAGGCCGACATCGTTCCTGCCATGAAAGGCAAGTTCCGAATCTGCGTATAGCCATCTCCTGAATCTTGGCAAATCGTGAAAAGAACACCTGCTTTTTGCAATTGTGCACCCGTTTTGTAGGGTTGGTCTACGGCATCATCTTCGGCAGCAGGCAAGGCATGTGGCTCATGCAAAATAACCGCTACTTGATTAGCGGCTAAGATATCTGCAATCATCCAGCTATCAGCGCCTCCAGCGATGACCAATTTGAAGTTAAACTCTTTCGCGAAGTCAATCGCAGTAAGCATTTCTTTTACCAAATCACAGTGTACATACAATGATTTCGTGCGATCAAAAAGACCTTTCGTTGCTTCAAACTTCAAATTAATTGCCGCATGAGTTTTCTCGTTCAAATACGCTTTCGCCTCGCGGAAGAAAACGCGACCGGATTCGATTCGCTCCAATCCCGCTTTCACCGGATCAGAATCAGCACCGCGACGACCGCCTCCGCCATTCGGGCGATTAATCAAGGCAGGAAAAGTCATGTGAACCCCGTTATCCAAGGCATAGGCAGCGTCTTCCCAGTTCCAAGCGTCCAATTGGACAATCGTGGACGAGCCAGAAATCAAGCCACCTTGGGGAACGATTTGGGCCAATAAAACACCGTTCGTACGCAAGGTATTTATCACTTTACTATCCGTATTGTACGCGACAATCGAACGAATATTTGGATTTATTTCGCCCAATTCATCGTAATCAACTGTTGATTTTGTAGAACTTACTTCCACCAAACCCAAGTTGGTATTCGGTGCAATCACACCCGGATAAATGTGTTTTCCCGTGGCGTCAATATGATCCACATCAGCAGATAAGGTGGGAGCAGATGTTAAAATCGTCAACTTGCCTTTATCGATGGAAACGGTACCATTGGAAATAACTTGGCCATTGCCAATGTGCAAAGTAGCACCTGTAATAACGATTTTTTTCGTTTGTGCAGGTGAGGGATGCATGGTTTCTTGCGCCATCAATGATAGACCCAAGAAGCAAAATATAGGTATTAATAGTTTTTTCATGTTCTTATTCAATTGTATGGTCTACATCATCAATATAACGACTTGCGATACGCTCCCAAAGGCTCTTATCATGGTTGTGATCTTCTTCACACATGTTTTGCTTCTTCACGGATGGAGCGGAAGCACGCGTCGGTGCGCCGCCCTTTTTCGATGCAATCATCTTTTGAATCAAGCGTTGTTTTTCTGCTTGCAAGGAAACTTGAAGTTTCGCATCTTCAGCACGGTCAAAAACAACAGTACCGTCAACGATTGTTTTCTCAGACTTCGCATAAATACTCAACGGGTGATCTGACCAGATAACTAAATCGGCATCTTTACCTGGTGCGATACTACCTACGCGATCTGCGACGTGCAACATTTTGGCAGGATTCAAGGTTACCATTTTTAAGGCATCTTCTTCTGACATACCAGCATATTTCACCGATTTTGCAGCTTCTTGATTTAAACGACGTGCCATCTCCGCATCATCGGAATTGATGGCAACATTCACGCCAACGGCCTGCATGATTGCAGCGTTTTGTGGAATCGCATCCAATACTTCCATTTTGTAGTTCCACCAATCCCCGAAGGTCGAGGCGCTTGCTCCGTGCGCTTTCATCTTATCCGCTACTTTATAGCCTTCCAAAATGTGTGTCAAGGTATTTACCGTGAAGCCGAATTTATCCGCCACTTTCAAGATGGCATTAATCTCACTTTGTACATACGAGTGACAAGTAATGAAGCGCTTCTTATTTAAGATTTCCAATAAGGTTTCTAATTCCAAATCTATACGCTTGCCTGGACCTTGTTTTTCGTAATCCCGTGCACGTGTAAACGCATCCGTTAATACTTGTTCAACACCCATACGAGTATCCGGGAAACGAGGATTGGATGTGTTCCAAGAGCGCTTCACGTTTTCACCTAAGGCAAACTTGATGAAAGGATCCCAGTTGGAAAATTTCAATGCCTCCGCGTTTTGTCCCCAACGGAATTTCAACAATTGGGTTTGACCACCTATGACGTTGCAACTTCCATGAAGAATATGACTGGCAGTTACACCCCCACTTAATTGACGGTAGATATCCACATCATCTGGATCGATAACATCTGCGATACGCGCTTCTGCAGTAACCGATTGTGTACATTCATTGATGCCACCCGTAGCACCTACGTGCGAGTGTTCATCGATGATTCCAGCTGTTACGTGTTTGCCAGTTCCGTCGACGATACGAGCAGATGCATCCTTGAGGCCTTTGCCTACTTGAACAATTTTACCTGCTTTAACGAGTACATCCGCATCTTTTAGGACGCCTTGTTTTTCGTTTGTCCAAACTGTGGCGTGTTGAATCAATAAGTTCTCTTGTTTCGCAATCGTCTTTTGGCCAAAACCATTGAAAGGGAAAACAACATCTCCTACTGCTTCAGGCTTCGTAACCTTGGCTAATGAAGAGTCAGATTTCGCTGCTTCTGAACGAATCGCTTTCCAAGAAATCCAATTACCTGAAGCTAATTGGCCTGTACCCGAAATGCTAGTTCCATCATAAGAACCCGTCAATCGAACGCGTTGTGATTTATCCGCTTTGCTTGCATAGCCTAAATTTACCAATTGATCTTTTTGGCTTAGGTCTACTTGCGTGGTATCGCTGGCGATTAATGAGGCTTTGTAAGAACCTGGTTCTCCTTGAATAACTAATTTAGCCGTATTTGCTCCTAAAGAAACCTGATACGTTCCTGCTAAATTCGTCCACAAATCGGTCTGAACTGCATAAGCACTTCCTTGAACCCAGTTCTCAATGATGGCTGATTTCTCAGCAAAGACCGGTCCAGTTGATATAAAGAAGTTGGCCACTTTGCCTTGATCTAATGTTCCTACTAAATCAGCAACACCCAATAATTGTGCGGGCGTTACGGTAAGCGCCTCTAAGGCTCTTTGTTCTGACAAACCATATTGAATGGCTTTACGAAGGTTTGGCAAAAACGTGGTAACGTCTTTCAATCCATTCGCCGTTAACGCAAAAGAAATATTTGCCTTTTCAAATGCTGCTGGATTGGTTGGGGCTAATTCCCAATGTTTCAATTCCGCTACGTTCACAAAACGCATATCAGTCGGGTCCTCCACATCAATCGTCTGTGGGAACGCAAGAGGTAAGATGAAAGCCGCTTTGGTTGCTTTCATTTCATCGATGCGCTGGTATTCGTCACCGGAACCTTTGATGATGTATTGCACACCAAACTCGTCTCCGATTTTATCCGCGCGCAAAACGTTCCATTTTTCGGTTACCGCAAAAATCTGAGGAAGACCCGCATTTTGGTTAAAGCGATCTAGGCTAAGGTTTAAGCCTTCTTGAGCTGGCTTTGATTTATACCATTGCGCATCTAAAAAGTTTTGACGAAGCAATGCTACGCTACCCATTAATGAGCCTGGGTAATCTTGCGTAGAAGAACCTTTTTCGAAGGAGAAATGTGCTGCCGTTTTTTCTTTTAGGATGACCATGTTTTCGCGGTCTTTCGCTAAAGAAACTAAGGCACTTGTCCCACGGGAAATTCCATCAGCTTGTAGGGTTGAAACCGACCCGAAGCCTAGTTTACGTAGATCCTTAGCTTTGGATTCATTCACAACGAAATGTTTCGCGTGTTCTACTTCAGATTTTAAGGCCTGATTCCAAGAGAAAGGTCCTTTCGTATTGCTGAGCATTTGAGACGGAGCGCGGTAGCTATAGTTGCTTGCGCTAACCGCTTCCATGCCATAATCGCTGAATGCGTCAACGAAACTTGGATAGATAAATTTGCCTTTGCATTCAATGACAACGGCATCTTTGGGAATGGCTACAGCTGTGCCTACCGCCTCAATGCGACCTTGCTTGATGATAAGCGTTGCGTTTTGTAAGGTTGTTTTGGCATCTTTGACAACAGTCGCATGAACGAAGGCATAATAACCTGCGCGTGGATTGGCGACATCATTGATGGGAAAAGTTACTTGGGCTTGAAGTCCATGCACGAGGAAAGTGAGTAAGACCCCGAGACTCCTGAAGGAGAATATTTTCATAGGTATGCATTATTGATGAAGGAACAAGATAGTTAATTTTTTATATAATTTTATGCCCATCTCTAGGTTGCATAAATCAAATGCCATTATAATAAATACATGTTTTGTTGTAAATTGTGAGCCTAGAAAGATTCAACCTTATTGAACGGTTTACTATGATTCGGAAATTGTTCCTACTTCTTGTGATTTTGTCCGGTGCATTCCATGTGAGTTTGGCGCAAAATTTTGGCGATTTTACGTTTTCGGCATTGCCGCAAGATTTTCAATTATATCCGAGGAAATCAACTAATGAGGCGACTATTGCTATCGATGGAAAATTATCAAAAAATACCTATTCAGATTTAGGATTTTTCCTAACCCGCAATGGCGTGTTAAATAAGGTCATAAAGCAGAAATTAACTTTTACGAACAATAGTGCATCTTTCTCACAACGCATGAACATCAAAGCTGAATTAGCTGAATATGGACTTGATGTGTATGCGTATAATGGCAAAGATTCAACCAAAATAGTTTCCCGCAATAACATCGTTTCTGGGGATGTCTATTTTGTCACAGGACAATCGAACGCCTGGATTGGGGAAATCGATAAAACGGTTTATATGAAGGAATGGGTTCGTTCCTTTGGGCTTGTGCAGCCCCCCAATAATTATGGTCCCTATAATAAGGCGGATACGCTTTGGACAGTCCCGAATGACGTTTCAAGCAAACAAATTAATCGGATTGGGCCTTTTGCGGCAGAAATGGCCCGACTGATCATTGAATCTGAAAATATTCCCGTGGCCATGTTAAATTCGGGGGCGGGAGGAAGTTATATCGACTTTCACTTACAACTCGATGGAAAAATTGACGGCGTAATTGATGGAGGTAATATTATGTATTACAAAGCGGTCAAAGCGGGGGTCGTTAATGATGTTAAGGGAATCATTTACCGACAGGGGGAAAACGAATCCGCGGAAAAAGACTTGGCAATTCTGTGGCCAACCAAATTAAATCAACTTTTAGATAAGTATAAAAAATACTTCCCATCAGCTCAATACGTTTTTGCTCCGCAATTAAATGTGTATGAATTTATGTGCTCGGAAGCGGCTAAATTAAGGGAAACGGTTAGGAATTTACATACGAATAACGCGTATGTGAAATCATTTGCCACGGTAGGTACGCAAGGATTCGATCGGTTACACTATTCCGTTAAAGGATATCAGCAATCCGCTTTAGAACAATTTCGCTTGATCTCGAAATACGTTTATAAGAAAACCTATTCCCCACAAATTGAAAGCCCAAATATCAAACGTGCGTATTTCGAGTCTGAGCAAACACGAAATAAATTGTTCTTAGAATTTGATGAGGGACAGGAATTAAGCATTATTCAAGATACGACGATTACCGACTTACAAGGGAATCGCGTGACGCGAAAATTGGCTAAGAATTTTTATTGGGATGCTATAAATATGGGATCATTCGAACCATATATTAAACAAATAGAAGCGTCAGGCAATAAAATAATCATCACATTTACACAGGATTATTTAGGTAATGTCATTGGTTACCTACCGGATTACAACCGTGATTTTATTTTAGGGAAAAGCGAATTTGCATTTCAGGGACCCTTCATTAAGAATAAATTAGGCATGCGCGCTTTTGCATTTTCAGCCATGCCGGTCGTTTCACTCGATAAGCTGAGTTTTGACTTTAGATGTAGTCCGAATCCAAGTACTGATTTGGTCGAACTTTATTGGGAAAATCCCGCAAATGGGGATTTGGAAATTTATGATATGGCGGGTAAGCTCGTTTATAAAAACACATTGACCAAAACCAATTACATTTCGATCAATACGAGCACCTGGATAAGTGCAAACTATTTCATTACCTTCAAATCAAACACGGGGCGTAATTATAGCAAACGTTTAGCTATCCTACGTTAATACATCATTGCTCTAATACGTAACAATGTGCATGGTGTTGCATCCCTATCTTCGGATAATAGCCTTCCGCAGCTGGAGCAGCTAATAAGATAATCTTTGCCTTGGGAATAGCTACTTGTATTTCCTGAATAAGTCGCTTCCCGATACCCTGTTTTTGATAGGCTTCATCCACCGCTAAGTCCGACAAGTAGCTGGTGAATACAAAATCCGTCATTACGCGCGCGAGCCCAACCAATTGAGATCCATCAAAGGCGCCAACATACACATTCCCATATTGAAACATCGTCTCCATCGCTTCAGAATCATGAACAGGACGCCGTTCTCCTAAGGTAGACCGATTTAAAATATCAATAAAATCATGTACTGTGATTTCTGGATGTACTTGGTAGGTGATAGCCATGAAGGTATATTTAATTCTGTCAAATTTAATTTATTGTTCTCAATTCAGCACACAGCGCCTATCTTTGCGACGAATTAAATCCGCCACCATGACACAATTATTAAAACCATTAATCGAACAAATTACGAAGGATCCCTTTGTCCACGCACAATGGTTGAACACCCTTTCCTACATGGAAAATACGGGTGCCAAAAAAATATCCCGGTTCGAGTCGAAAACCGATGTCAGTTTATTGATTCTCAAACATGCGGCAGAAGAGCATCGCCATGCCTATTATTTAAAGAAGCAGATTTCAAAACTCACGCCTACCGGATTTGAAAATTACGAAGACGCCTGGCTAATCAGTCCCAAAACATCTAAATACTATTTAGATATGCTTGATGTTTGGGTCAGCAAATACATTAAAAAGACATTGGGCTTGTCGGGCTACGACCTAAAATGGGCGTCCTATTTATTGGTCACTTATGCAATCGAAGTACGAGCAGATGAATTATATCCCATCTACCAAGATATTCTGACGGCCAAACAATCCAAAATTCAGGTAAAATCTATCATCGTTGAGGAGGTGGGCCATTTAAATGAGATGAAAACACAATTAGCCGCATTTTCTCCCGACTGGGAAACGCATGCAACCGTTGCTTGTGAGCTAGAAAATCAGTTATTTCAGTCTTGGGTTCAAAGTTTAACCCAACTCTATCCTTTAAACTAATATCCTATGCTAACGCTGATATATTCCCTTTTTTCTCTTTTTAGGCCGTCTGCTGACACCTTACTTGTGGGCTCATATACCCAACAAGGCAATGCGGGAATCGAAATAATCGATCCAAAATCCGGGAAAAGCTTCGAACAAATCAATGTGCCACAGGCATCTTATCAGTATTTATCAGCTGACAGGCAAATACTCTTTTCCGTGTCAGAACAAGTAGGCAATAAGGGCGCCGTATATAGTTTCAAGAAAAATAAAGCGGGGAAATGGGAACAAATGAACCAACAACTTACGGAAGGTGACGCACCCTGCCACATCAATTTTCGTAAGAAAAGTCAGACCTTATATACGGCGAATTACATGGGAGGAAGTATTTCGGTATTCCAAACAAAACAAGGGATGATCGCTCCCGTCAGTCAGAAGTTGGAATATTTTGGAAATGGTAAATATCCCCAACAAGCTTCATCGCATGCCCATATGGTGGTGCTGTCACAGTCGGAAAATATGTTGCATGTCTCCGATTTAGGATGCGATAAAATTTATCATTACACGGTCCGACCGGATGGTTTATTGGAAACTAAATATCATGTAACGCAGTTCCCTGCAGGTACGGGTCCTCGTCATTTTGTCTTTTCCGCCGATGAAAAATTCGTATATGTGGTAGGTGAATTGAGTGGAACGGTGGATGTAATGGCTGTTGGGCCCACCGAATGGACCCCTATTCAGCGCGAGATCATCGATTTTTCCAAATCGGAAGGCCCCAAAGCAAGTGCTGATATCCATATCTCTCCGAATGGGAAATGGCTTATAGCATCCAATCGGATTACACAGAATTCCCTGGCCCTATTTACTATCGAAACGTCGACAGGTAAGATATCCTTTCATCATGAGGTGCTGGTGGGAAAAGTGCCTCGAAATTTTCAGTTTGATCAGTCGGGCAAGAAAATATATGTTGCATGCAAAGACGAAAATCGAATTCAACAATTTTCATTTGATCCGGAAACGGGAGCCATACAGGACCTACATGCGGATATTCAAATCAAAGGTCCCGTAGCGATACAAGTTCTTTAGGCCTTACATGAAAATTGTGGAGTCGCGATAATCCGCAGATACACGGATATTAAAAGAGCCCCAATTTCCTGGGGCTCTTTGTCTTACTTAGCTAATGAATAGCGCAGGGCTATTTCGTGTGACTGTATGCTCATCTTACTCAATACCGAGGTAGGCATCTCGTATACGTAGCCTATGTAAATTTTCTTAGCAGCTTGAACGCCTAAACGTACACCCCAGCTGTCTTGATGACGATAGTTGAAGCCTATATCAAAGCGATCACTCACATGGGCATACACATTGGCATCCCAGCTCAATGGCACGTCTTTCGCACTACGCACTAAGGCCGAAGGGTATAAACTTAGTTGGTCGTTAATCTTCAACTTAGTCCCGACCATTGTATAAAAATAAGCTACGTCTTTGTAAGCTCCGCTACCTAAATCGTATTTGAATAAACGAGGTTGTGAAACACTAAAAAAGAAGCCATCTCCTTTATTCAATTTTATACCCCATCCCGTATTAAACATCAGACCAGTAGACCGACTTCCGCTAAACAATGCATCTCCATCGTGTACCAATGATAATCCTGCAAAATCCAAACTCAGGTTTGAGAATCCGGCACGAATTCCTCCAGATAAACGCCATTGCTCGTTGAGCTTTGTGTGATAGGCATAATCCCCAGAGATTGCGGTAACTTTTACTGGACCCGCTTGGTCATACATCGCATTAAAACCGATGCCACTTTGCTGCTTGAATTTTAAGTTTCCCGAAATCGCATAAGTAACGGGGGCTCCTTCTACCCCAGCCCATTGCTGCCGATTGATAACCGTGATGTTACTCACCGAGTCGCTGCCTGCATGTGATGGAGATATAATTTGTGGGTTTAATCGATAAGAAGTGTACATCGTTTCAACCTGACCAAAACCATCTGTCGAAATCATATTCAACATAACTAGGGAAACAAGGGTCAAAAGACCCTTGATCCACTTAAATTGATCTACTCTCTTATTAATATTTATATGTGCTTTCATGCTATATCGTATTGCTAAATGTTGTTTCCAGTGATTACTTATCCAATCGGTTTACATAAATAAATGCCTTCACGTTGGGTTTATTGCCCTTGTAATCCACTACATAGTAATAGGTTCCATCGGGTAATAAGCTGTCGCTAGCCAATAAATCGAATGCCCGATCGGTTTGGCCATGCCAATCATTCAGATAATTATCTTTCTGATAAACGATATTTCCCCAGCGGTTGTAAATCGTAACAGTATTAGGCTGTGCATTTAAGATTCCCGGAATAATAAATGTGTCGTTCTTCCCGTCGCCATTTGGTGAAATACCTTGTGGCATGAAGCTTGGGCATTGATCTGCATCTAAGCGATTCGGAATGCCATCGTGATCACAATCCGTTAATCCACTGATGTTCACATTTTCCTCATCTTTATCCAAAATACCATCGTTATCGGAATCGAAATCTCTAAAGTCATAGGTCAAATCTTTATCCGAATCCAATGGATTTTTAGGATCGGAACCTGCTTCAACTTTATCCGAAATACCATCATTATCCGAATCCAAATCTCTAAAGTCGGCTGCACCATCTTTATCCGTATCCACCGGTGTCGCCGTTGGGCCTTTCTCAATGTTATCCGAAATCGTATCACTATCAGAATCCAGGTCACGATAGTCCGGTATGCCATCCCCATCCGTATCCACAGGTGATGCTGTTGGCCCTTTCTCGATATTATCCGAGATGCCATCATTATCCGAATCCAAATCTCTAAAGTCATAAACCCCGTCACCGTCAGTATCCACCGGTGTAGCTGATGGACCTTTCTCGATGTTATCTAAGATACCATCATTATCTGAATCCAAGTCTCTAAAGTCGGCTGTTCCGTCCCCATCCGTATCGACCGGAGAAGCTGTAGGCCCTTTCTCAATGTTATCTGATATACCATCATTATCGGAATCTAGGTCACGATAATCAGGTGTTCCGTCGCCATCCGTATCTACCGGGGTTGCCGTCGGTCCTTTCTCCAAATTATCTGAAATACCATCGTTATCAGAATCGATATCGCGGTAATCTGGCAAACCGTCTTTGTCCGTATCGACCGGTGTGGCTGTTGGACCTTTCTCGATGTTATCAGAAATGCCATCATTATCAGAATCCAAGTCTCTAAAGTCATAAACCCCATCACCATCGGTATCCAAAGGTTTCGTCGGATTGATTCCTGCTTCAATCGCATCGCTGATGCCATCGTTGTCTGAATCTAAATCGCGGAAATCAGGCGTGCCATCCTTGTCCGTATCAACAGGAACGGCTGGGTCTTTTCCTGCTTCAATCGAATCTGGAATGCCGTCATTGTCGGAATCCACATCGCGGAAGTCTGCAATCCCATCCTTATCAGTATCAACTGGATTAATCGGGTTAATTCCAGCCTCAACTGCATCAGGAATTCCATCGTTATCGGAATCGAGATCCAAGAAATCTGGGGAACCATCTTTATCTGTGTCTACAGAAGCGCCCGTGGTGGCATATTCAGCACGGTCGTCAAAGCCATTTTCGTTATTATCCAGACGGTCTGTGCAAGTCACGCAGGTCGTTGGACCTTCAATCCGATCCAGGATTCCATCTCCGTCACTGTCTAAATCTAAGAAATTCGGAGCGCCGTCACCATCTAGGTCATTTATCCCTTCATGCTGATCGGATAGTTTATCACCGTCGCTGTCCAAATCTCGGTAGTTGGGCAAAGAATCCCCATCCAAATCACTCCCTAATTCAATACGATCTAAAATACCATCGTTATCTGAATCTAAATCTAAGAAATCCGCCGTTCCATCTCCATCCGTATCAGGTACTTCAACAGAGGCACCTCCCATAGCTGATTCCACACAATCCACTAAGCCGTTGCCGTTAGCGTCATTCGTGCAATCCACACGACCATTGCTATTCCCATCTACGGGATTGCGGTACTTGGTTAGGCCTTCGAAGCTATCCAAAATGCCGTCGCCGTCTGAATCTAAATCAAGGAAGTTAGCTTGACCATCACGATCAAAGTCTGTTCCCGTTTCTCTACTATCCAAAATTCCATCGTTGTCTGAATCAATATCGATGTAATCAAAATGTCCATCACCATCGGAGTCAACGCGTTTTTCGGAACGATCTAAAATTCCATCGTTGTCAGAGTCTTGGTCCAAATAATCAGGGATACCATCATGGTCAAAATCCTCGCAATTATTACCGCCGTTGTGACATTCAAGTCCATTCGAAATACCATCGCCGTCACAATCTTCTTCACGGAAAACATCGTAGGCTGGTGTGCCAAAAACGGGGGCAATACCCGAACCATCAACACAAAAATTAAGTGGCGCCGAATCGGTACGATTGGGATTCCCATCGCCATCGCAATCGGCATTTTGCCAGGAAACAGACGTATTGGCAATAATTTGATTGGCTGCGAAATAGCTACAACCATCGTTTGGATTTGTTCCATCTAAAAGTTCTTGTGCATCGCTGACACCATCTCCGTCGGAATCAACAAACGCGCTGGTAATAGTAGCAACTACGGCCGTGCGGGAAGATGAAATACAACCTGTGATCGTATTCCTAGCTTCCACGTAATAAGTAGTGGTTGAACTGATACTAGGTGTTGTAAAAGATAAGCCGGATGCTAAGGAAGATCCTCCACTCGAAGCCGCAAACCAATCCAAAGTAGCTCCTGCAGATGCAGTTCCAGCTAAACTAACAGTTCCTGTTCCTACATTAGATCCTCCTGAAGTTCCTGTAACCGTTGGCAAGGCATTTACTACTCCTGTTCCTGTGGGAATGTTTACATCCGCAGCTCCCGTAGTCGATACAACGATATTTCCAGATGCACCATTGCTAGCTGAACTTGTCAAACGAACATAGATGGTTGTAGTTGAAACCGTACCTGAAGAAGGTGAAATGGAAACAGAACCTAAATAACCCGTTCCATTTAAGGAAACCTCATAGCCAGATGGTGCGGTAATAACCAAATTGGCGGTCAACAATGTGCCGGAAACGGTGAAAGTCTGATTACTTGAGGAAATACCCAAGCATGTCGAAAATGCGCTACCAAATGAGCCCCCTGTAGAAATGGAAGGAGACCCAGGAGATGAAATCGTTGCTACTACTGCAGTCCGAGTTGATGAAATACAGCCCGTAGTCGTATTTCGTGCTTCAACATAATAGGTGGTCGTAGTACTGATGCTTGGTGTAGTGTACGATAATCCCGTTGAAAGTGAAGAACCTCCACTAGAAGCAGCGTACCAATCCAAAACCGCACCAGAAGTAGCGGTTGCAGATAAAGCAACCGTCCCTGTACCAACATTGGATCCACCGGCAGTCGTAACCACGGAAGGAACTGCATTGACGACAGCTGTTCCGGATGCCACATTTTGCGTGGTGGCGCCGGTTGATGCAATCGCAATATTACCTCCCGCACCATTCGCAGCCGTAACCGCTAGGCGAACGTAAACGGTGGTTAACGAAACGCTTCCTCCCGACTGAGTTAATGTTAAAGAGCTAGAAAAAGAGCCTCCAGATGTTAATGAAAACTCATAACCGGAAAGCGGACCAATCGTGATATCATTTGTTAAGGCAGACCCAGAAACCCTAAAAGATTGTTCCGTAGAAATGGACCCAGAACAAGCCGTAAATGTAGATAAGCTTCCAGAAGTGGAAATACTCGGTCCTGCGACAAAATTAACGGTTGCAGTACTATTAGAACCCGTTGCGGTTGTTCCGTTAATCGAGAAACCGATTGTGGCCGTGGCGGCACTTGCACTACTTGTTAAAATTACAGTATAGGTACCATTATTATTATCAACAACCGTTCCGAGCGTTCCTGCAGTTGTTGTAACGATTACTGATCCCCCTGTGGTTGTTAAATTCACACCACTCGCATCTTTTAATTGAATTGTGATGGTTGATGTACTCGTTCCATTCGCCGTGATTGTCGTTGGCGAGGCCGAAATTGTCGATTTGGTAGGATCCGCCACCACAGGCACGGCGCCACATAGGTTAATCGTTGGAGTATTTGTACAATCAAATGCAGTAACTGTACCAGATGATGAAGTACTTTCCCCCATAGAACCATTCGTGCGGTGTCCTACATAACAGAACGTTGAGCTTCCTTCTTTAACATATACCAACGTGTGTCCTCCCATTTCTGTGAAAATGGCTTTATCCGTTCCACTTGCAAATCCTTGAGGAAATCCTGGGTCATAGGTTGTAGTTGCAGAAGCTCTACCAATCATATTCCCATTATTATCTCCCCAAGTATATAAATCGCCTGATGTGGTAATCAATGCAGCAGAAGCCATTTTTCCTGTATGCTCCTGAACACTAATAAAATTGACGTTGTCAAAATTCGTTGTCACATTTCGTTTAACATTGACCCAAGAACGACGTTCAGTTGTGGTAAAGTCCCCGCATTGTCGCGTATTATTATCTCCTAATGCATATAAACTACCCGATGTACTTAACAAGTACAAGGTATTTGCAATTTCTGAACCGTTAGTTCCCCCTGTAACTCCAAGCATCTTCGGAATATTACTGCTAGTAAACTCGGCAGGCAAAGTCATCAAAGTAGCATAGTTTTTAGCAGTTGGGGCCGTATTATTTCCTAAATAGGTAGTCGTCCCCCAAGTATACACACTCCCCGTCGATGTCAGGGCCATCATAGCACTCTGAGTTGAGGCAGAAAGTTGACCTCGTATCGCAGTAACGTTAGTTAAGTCGACGCCAGCGCTAATTTTTACTTTATGCCAAGTTGTAGCTGCCAGGGATGTTCCATCTCCTTGCATGTTTGCATCTGCATTTGATAACACCCAAACGTTCCCATTGGCAACAATGGCTAAGGTTTGGTACATGGCGATCATCATCGTTACTTGAGCTGGCGTAACACCTGTAGGCAGTTTTGTCGAAGCATCCCCACCAGTAGGCGTGGCTATCAGGCCGATAGCTGTCGTCGATTTCAAGGTTGGGCTCAAAACCCCGGTCGTAGAACTACCTACTGCACCCCATGCATGTAAGCCTGTTGTTGTTAAAGCAATGTATTGGTCTTGTCCACCACTTCCTGGCCCACCGACGGATGTAAAAAGAACAGTTCCAGTTAATCCAGAATAATTTGTTGAGTTAATGATGACAGGTGGTGCAACATCCGCAGTACCATTGGCCGCAATAGCCTGGCCCCACGCGTAATATGAACCATTATCTGACAAGGCAATGGATGCGTGGTAACCACTGACAATTTTATCGTACTTCCGGTTGACATCACATTGCGCCAAAATGGGCTGGCTAATCGAACTGAAAATGAAGGCAAGAATACTTAATGTTTTTAATTGAGATTTGAGTACACGAAATAGTGCCAAACCCCCAGAGGATCTCTGAGAATACTGATCAATCATTGTTTTATAATTTAGAATACGGAGCTATTTATAATCTAGCCCTCGGGTGTTAATTAATACAAAGATAAATCCTTTGCAAACAGCAAAAGTTAATGAAAATCAGGAATTCGAAAAATGGGCTGTACCAAAATCGAAAAGTGGTAAAATATGCCAACAATGGGCATTAATGGGAAAAATTTACATGTCCTAAATTTTAAAACTAGGACACAAACAGAATAGTAGACACAGAAAGACTGCACATAAAACCGCTAATATTCCATTTATTTGTTTAGTAAACGTTAGCGCTTCTTATTCGTCAGTTTTAATGTTGGGGTTAAAGGGAATGCCCAACTGAAATGCATAGTCCCCTGTTTTTTCATCCGGCAAAACATCTAATCCAAAACGAATTTGTTCGATTGGCGTGGCATTGAATGTCCCAAAAAGACGATCCCAAATGGAGAAAATATTTCCATAATTAGAATCCGTCTGCGGGCGTTCCACATGGTGGTGAATTTTGTGCATGTTGGGCGAAACAATAAAGAAAGAAATCGCACGATCTAGACCTTTGGGAAGTCGGATATTCGCATGATTAAACTGAGAAAGCAAAGCGCTGATGCTTTGGTAAACCATCACCAACCACATCGGGGCTCCGCAGATCAAAACGCCTAACAAGGTAAAAAGGGCTCTGAAAACACTTTCGCCTGGGTGATGGCGGTTGGCAGTTGTTGTATCCACCATCGTATCCGCGTGATGAACCATGTGAAATTTCCACAACACTTTGATTTTATGCTCGATCCAATGAATAAAGTACGCACTAATAAGATCCAAGAGCAATAACCCGACAATGAGTAAAGGCCAACCTGATAGGCCCAACCAAGGTAAAATGCCTACTTGATTTACGATGGTCCAATCGCTCGCATAAACGATGACCGTTGCAAAAGCAAAGTTGATGAGGATGGTCGTTAGCGTAAAAAACAGATTAATCCCTGCATGCTTCCATTTGTTATAGCCAAAGCGAACCAAGGGGATTCCCCCTTCTACAAGCCAAAAAAATGCGATGCCACCGGCTAATATGATTGCTCTGTGAGCACTGGGGATAGCGCTAAAATAGGATATTAAATTTTCAAGCATAGGTCTGAGGAGTTGACGCTGCCGGGGTTTTCAACCCCGGCAGCGTCTAAGTTAATGGCTATTTATAAAAGTTTCTTAATATTCTAACAAAATCTTCGCAAAAACAGCTTGAGGCCATTCATTTATAAGTTAAATGGTAAACTGTCTAATCTAAATCAAAATTGGCCATCATGAAAGATTTGGCTAATTTTGTAAACCCTAATCATAACTTTATGTTAAAGCAATTGTTTTGCCTTTTACTGGCATTTATCTCCTTTTCTAGTTACTGCCAACAAATCGCGCAAATAAATTCCCCAACTAAATCCATCCAATTAAATACTTTCAAAACGCCTGAAGGCCATTTGGCTTACCAGGTCGAACTTAAAGGGAAAGAGGTATTAGGTAATTCTACAGTAGGTTTTGTTTTGAAAAAGCCGGCCTTGGAATTGAAAAAATTTACGGTGATGGGAATCGATTCATCATCGGTATCTTCGACATGGAAGCCAATATGGGGCGAGGTAAACGAAATCGGCAATCACTATAATGAACTCGTCTTACATACCATGAGTAATGGGGTCTTGGTGGATTTGATTTTTCGCGTTTTTGATGATGGGGTGGGTTTTCGATATCATTTCCCACCGCAAGTAAACCTTCAACATTTCATCGTTGACCAGGAGTTGACACAATTTAATATGTCGGGCGATCATACGGCATTTTGGATTCCAGGGGATTATGACTCGAATGAATATACGTACAACAAAACGAAGCTGAGCGAAATTGATGCGACGGCGGCGGCGGCGAAAGAAAAGGATATTGCTGTGACGGCATTGATGGGAAAAAATGTAGTCCAAACGCCATTAATGATGAAGTCGGCGAATGGATTTTACTTGAATATCCACGAGGCAGCTTTGGTCAATTACCCAGCAATGCATTTGCGATTAGAGCAAACAACACAAACGTTTCAATCTGTCTTGGTCCCTGACGCAGTGGGTAGTAAGGCCTATTTGCAGACACCGTATTCTACGCCCTGGCGGACGATGGTAATGAGCGAAAAGGCGGAAAAGATTTTGGAATCCAAGTTGATTTTGAACTTAAATGAGCCTGCGAAATTTGGGGATTCCACCTGGATAAAGCCTCAAAAATTCATGGGAATGTGGTGGGAGATGCACATTGGAAAGGCAAATTGGCCTTTAGCTGGCGGTAAGCATGGGGCGAATACTACGAATGTGAAGCGGTACATTGATTTTGCAGCACTGCATGGCTTTGATGGGGTTTTGGTCGAAGGTTGGAATCGAGGCTGGGAGGATTGGTTTGGGAATTGGAAGGAAGAAGTATTTGATTTCGTGAGTCCATATCCCGATTATGCAATTGATTCATTGACGAAATATGCGCAGGCCAAAGGTTTGCGATTAATCATGCACCATGAGACATCTGGATCTGTGACGAACTACGAACGCCGGATGGATGAGGCCTATCAGTACATGGTTTCTAAAGGGATGAATACCGTCAAAACGGGTTACGTGGGTAAAATCATCCCGCGCGGGGAACATCATGACAGTCAGTGGATGGTGAATCACTACAACCGAGTAGCAGAAAAGGCGGCCAAATATCATTTGATGGTCGATTCGCATGAATCGGTGCATCCAACCGGCCTGCATCGCACCTATCCTAATTGGATGGCGGCGGAAGCAGCGCGGGGTTCGGAGTTTAACAATGCGCCGACCTTAGGTATCGTTCCGGAACATACAACAATACTCCCTTTTACGCGGTTGATAGGTGGCCCAATGGACTATACGCCGGGCTTGTTTCATATGTCATTAAATCAATTTGACTCGACCAGAACCCAAAAGGTTCGTTCGACTTTAGCGAAACAATTAGCTTTATATGTGACCATTTACAGTCCATTGCAAATGGCGGCGGATTTACCGGAAAATTACGAAGGCCATATGGATGCGTTTCAATTTATCAAGGATCTGGCGGTGGATTGGGATGACACAAAAGTATTATCGGCCGAACCTGGGGAATATATTACCATTGCGCGCAAGGCCAAAAATAAGGATACTTGGTTTATAGGGTCGATAACGGACGAAAATGCGCGAAACGTTTCGATACCATTAGAATTCCTGGACGCAGGAACGGCTTATGAGGCCATGCTATATCGTGATGCGGATGATGCTGATTTCGAAAAAAACCCCGAAGCATATGTAGTGGAAAAGAAATTAGTTTCTAAGAGTTCAAATTTAACCTTTCGCTTGCAACGCGGAGGAGGTTGTGGCGTTGTGTTAAAAAAAATGTAGGGAGAGGGTTGACGCTGCCGGGGTCTTCAGACCCCGGCAGCGTCTAAGTTACAGCGTTCCCATAAAAGTTTCTTGATAAATGGATTTTCTACAAACAAATCGGCTTTTATTAACTCCAATCACAATTGATGATGCCGATTTTATAAATAAACTGATAAACTGCCCAGGCTTCTTAAGATATATTGGCGACCGAAATATACGCACAAGCAAAGAAGCTGAAATTTACATTTCGAACATGTTGGCAAATCCAGACATTACCTATTGGGTGATTCGAATCTTAGAAAATCTTACCCCAATCGGAGTTGTCACTTGGGTTAAACGTGATTTTCTTCCTGCGCCAGATTTAGGATATGCCATTTTGCCGGAATTTGAAAGACAAGGTTTTGCAACTGAAGCAAGTCAAACTTGGCTAAACTACCACCAAAAAACAAACAAAACGGTGCTAGCCATATGTCAGGCCGACAATTTGGCCTCCATAAAATTACTCCAAAAATTACAGTTCCAGCTGGATCACGTATTTGAAAAGGATGGTCATTTGATGCATCAATATCACGTCAATCAATGACCATGAAATTGCTCCCCTGCACGAATTTCAACGGCCAATTTATTTGCCGCTGTAGGTAGCGGACATGTGGCAAATGGGGTAAAAGCACAAGGCGGATTATAGGCCTTATTGAAGTCAATTAACACTTTTCCTTGTGCATTTGGCAATTCCGTATCAATAAATCGACCCGCACCATAGGTCTGCTTCTTATTAGTCAAATCACCAAAAACAACAAATAAACTATTCCCTTCTTGGCTGGTTTCCAGTCGATAAGTTTTGTTTCCGATTTTGAATTGCAGGTAGCCTGGCGATTCGAGCTGGTATGCCCGCCCTGTGACATCTATAATCGTCACCATTTTGCCTTTGGTAGGGATAAAATCAGCCATAATCCGATACGCGGAATCGGTCGGGAAGCTCTCAATTCCACGAAATGATTTTAAATATTCCCCTTCCAAATCCCGAAGGCGAACTGCATATTTCTCTCCTCGTTTTATGATAAACCAACGCAAAGAACGATGCGAAATGACGGGTACTTTTATTCCATCTTGATAAACTAACATGGTGTCAATAACCGTTTGATAATAGACCTTGCCGTCTTTTAACAAAAGCTCCCCCAAAAACGGATCCGAATGCTCAGCCGGAAAGACAAAATCGTTCTTTTCGTCTCCTCCGATTGTATTTTTTCCCTCCTTCATCCAAAAAAGTCCTGCCAAATTTAACCAGCCATTCTCGGATTTAAGACTCGCAATTCGAGCAGATCGAAAGGCCTGAATTTCCTGAGAATACTTGTCATCCGCCCGAAAGCTGAACATCGTAAATACAAAAATCGTATATAGTGAAAATCGAATCATAGCAGTTGAAAATTGTAACGCTGCCGGGGTCTGAAGACCCCGGCAGCGTTTACCCGAAACACAAATTCGAAAAAATACCTCGAATTTCACAAACCATTCATCAGATTATCGTTATATTGATAAATATAAACCCTAAAATGATGAAAAAACTATCCCTAATCCTACTCGTCCTATTGGTAGGCATCCAATTCGTCCACCCAGAAAAAAACGTAAGCAACGACAATACCTACGATATCTCAACCCGTTATAGCATTCCCGCTAACGTGCAAGAGACACTCAAAAATGCCTGCAACGATTGCCATTCAAATCAAAGTACGTACCCTTGGTACTCAAACATCCAACCCGTTGGCTTTTGGCTAAATCATCACATAGAAGAAGGAAAAGAGCATTTAAATTTTTCGACGTTCACTAAAATGCCGATTGCCGTTCAAAACCACAAGTTGGAAGAAGTCATCGAAACCGTCGAAGAAGGTGAAATGCCGATGCCATCATACACGTATTTTGGCTTACACCCTAAGGCAAATCTGAGCGCAGCAGATAAAGATGCACTTATCGGATGGGCAAAAACTCAAATGGAAAACCTAAAAGCCACTTACCCAGCCGACAGCCTCAAATTAAAACCCCGTAAAAAAGTACAAGAGCACGACTAAGGCAACTCCGGCCAACAGCCAAATAATTCCATTAAGACGCTTTTTCTTCAAATAAAGCAACAAAATGATGCCAGTTAAGGAAATCAAGGACATAAATATGGCCGAAAAATCGATGACCCATTTCCATCCCTGGCCCGTATCCCGACCCTTGTGTAAATCATTGATCCATGCCACAAAACCCAAAGACCTTTCCGTTAAATGAAAGGTCCCATTTTGTCGGTCCACAAAAGCATCCGCCGTATACCCAGGCCCCTGAAACGACACGGAAATTTCGGATTCATCAATCCGAAAATCATTCAAAACCCCATGCACGCGGTAAGCAGAACGAAATAATTCGACGATTTCCAACTTCTTTACACGTGACGTATCAACGTCATTCACCCACGCTACAGGTAATTTTCCGTCAGCCTCATGTAAGGTTTCTTTCTCCGGAAACCATTCCAAATGATTCAATGTTAATCCCGTCACAGCAAAAAATAGCACAATCACGAAACTGAACATCGACAAATAAATATGCAGCCACCGGGACCACTCCGCTAATTTACGCTTCATCTTATTTCGTCTTATACACTAAATTAGCCCCTGAAACTTCCTCATTCCCCGACAAAGCCTGCGTCTTCGCCTTCCCATCAAATTTCATTGTTTGCTTCATCAATTGGTACGAACCATGTTCCCTCGCCGCTTCAATAAATACCGTATAATTCCCCTGTACCACATATTCCCCTTGGTCGTTTTTCCCATCCCATATCAAGGAATAGTTCCCAGCGGAACGTGTCGCCGACGCTATCGACATCAAGTCAATCGGGGTTTCACGCTGCGCATCCGAAAAAGAACGTAAATCGGGTAGCCAACGAGGCTTCCGGTACCATAAAGCCAAACGGCGTACAGCTTTGTGCTGTTCATCCTCGATCCAAATGGCTACATATGGTCGGCGAGCACCTCCACCCAAATCCGCTAATTCCACATTAATCAATAACTCTTGACCCGCTGTCCATAATTTATCTTTGACATGCACCATCTCAATGGGCGAGTCCGTAGACACCGACTTTCCCGACCAGTTTTCACTCATCACCAACTCCCCTGAATTATCAACAATCAGATATTCTGTTCCTGGATATTCAGCAGCTAAGGTCTTGGATTCATCCACCGAAAGCACATTAAAAGCCGTAGCCAAAGCTCCCGCTGTCACGGCATCCGGATGAATAACCGTAGCCGAAATGCTACCCGAAGCGACGTCCCCGGAACGCGGATCCACAATATGTGCCCCCCGGCGACTCGTACCACTCGTGGCAATCGCTTGATTTTGAATAGTTACTGTACTTAGCGAAGACCCATTTTCCGCATCCGATAAAGGATCCGTTACCCGTACAGCCTCCCGCAAATCCCCTTTACTTAAAATATCCCCACCAACATTCAACATAATCCCACGAACACCCGCCTCAGCCATCACAGCATCCGCCACCTGTTCCATAACGAAACCCTTCGTAAATGAATGTAAGCGCAATTCCGCATCCCCTAAACGCGATGCCGTTGCATCTCCTAACTCCCAATGTGCTTGATTCACCTTGTCCGAAAAACCATTTATCCGAATTTCGTCAGCTGCCGCATTCAAAGCACCCTTTGTCGCCTCTCTCCAGGTGTCAAACAAGCCTAATACCGCATGTAATTCCGATGAAACCAAAATGGCCTCCGCTTGAGAACGGGACCATTGACCAAATTCATGATCACTCCCGCTTCCTAAAATAGACTGGAGCCGACCGAATTCCGCTAAGACTTTCGCCTCCGCTTTTTCAGCCAATTCAAACGAATTCGCCAGAATTTTCACGTCCAACGACGTACCTAAAATATTCTCAAAATGTGCTGCTAAAACCCCCGATTGGTTTGGGACAGCAGCAGCCATAGCTGCTAATGAAAGTGCGATTGGATTCATATTTGAATTAGTTTTAATGGTTGGCGAAATTAAAATTTACCAAAAATATCCGAAAAACATATAGACCAAACCCTGTTTTTCCGCTACCTAAAACAAAACGCCGCCAAGGTAAAGCCCTGGCGGCGTCTCTACATAATCATGATAAAAACCTACAAGGTCTTCATATCAATCACAAATCGATACTTTACATCAGATTTAATCACACGCTCATAGGCCGCATTTACATCCGCCATCGAAATCATTTCGATATCCGATAAGATGTTATGCTCTGCACAATAGTCGAGCATTTCCTGCGTCTCCGCAATACCACCAATCATCGAACCTACGATACTCCGACGTTTCGAAATCAAAGTCGCCGCTCCAAAAGTATTGTCTTCGGGTGGAATCCCAACCAATAACATTTTGCCTTCCACCTTCAATAATCCACAGAAAGCATTCAAATCATGTTTGGCAGCCACCGTATTCAAGATAAAATCAAAAGATCCCTTCAAAGCCTCCATTTGTTTCGGATCCGTAGATAAGGCAAAATGATGTGCCCCCAGCGAACGTGCATCCGCTTCTTTTGAAGGAGAGGTCGACAACATCGTTACTTCGGCCCCAAAGGATGCCGCAAATTTCACCGCCATGTGACCCAATCCACCCAATCCTAACACCGCCACTTTATGCCCCTTGCCTACTCCCGCAAAACGCAAAGGCGAATAAGTAGTAATCCCCGCACACAACAAAGGAGCCACACGTGCCAAATCCTTCTCCTCAAAATTTACATGCAAGGCATATTTTTCATCAATCACATAATTCGCTGAGTATCCGCCAAATGTCTGCGTCTTACCATCTCGGTAAAAATCATTGTAGGTCGCGGTCATGTTCTCATCGCAATATTGCTCTTGACCTTTTTGGCAAGATGGACATTCCCGACAAGAATCCACAAAAACTCCAACACCCGCCGTTTGGCCAACCTTAAACTTCGTAACATGCGCACCCACAGCGACAACTTTTCCCACAATCTCGTGACCGGGTACAATCGGATAAATCGACGGCCCCCACTCACTACGCACCATGTGTATGTCGGAGTGACATACGCCACAATATTCAATATCAATTTGTATATCATGCGGACCCACTTCCCGACGTTCAAAAACAATCGGCGCCACTGGCACCTCAGCGCTCGTAGCGCCATACCCTTTAACTTGCATTTTGTGTTTGGTTTAATGTATCGATAAAAACTTGAATCGGTTCCGCTCCTGAAATACCATACTTCCTGTCAAAAACAAAAAACGGCACTCCGCGAACCCCTAAATTTACTCCTTCTTGAATGTCTTGACTCACGCGGTATGCGAGCTCCTCCGAGTCAAGCGCCGCGCGAATTTCCGACGCCTCCAATCCTGCTTCTTCACCTAAGGCAACCAAGGTATCAACCGATGCCAAATCCTTCCCATCAGTAAAGTACGCCCGGAAAAAAATCTCTTCAATGACATCGTCTAAGCCTTTTTCTTTGGCCAATTGAATTACTCGATGTGCATACAATGAATTCGCCACCACAGCCTTATCAAAATTGTATTCCAACCCGACGGAAGCCGCCATCTCCACGACACGCTCATGCATTTGCTCCGACTGATCCATGCTCCATCCCTTCCGATCCGCCAAGTATTCATATACACCCACAGGTTCTTCGAATTCCATGGGAATTGTGGGGTCCAACTGATAGCTCATCCAGGTTATTTCCACCTGATCACGCCCAGAAAATGATTCCAAGGCCTTCTCGAGGTGACGTTTGCCAATGTAGCAAAACGGACACATGATATCACTCCAAATTTCTATTTTCATCTCAGCAATTTAATGTAATTTCGGCACATAATTTTCTGAATCTATGTTCTCCTTCCGAAAGCTTTTTATTACGCTAATTATCATTCCTAACCTCTTTGCTCAAAGCATTTCGGATTTAGTCAAAACCCTACCTCGCATCGAGGGAAAACAAGCCTATCTCGCTTCTCCTTTTGCCGCAACAGGCGACCGATTATACTTAGTTGGCCATCAAAACGGTCAATTCCCCGATCTCGGCTGGCACATCACTGGCGAAATGGGTGGCATTTGGGCACACCCCATTAAACTCCTGGACGGATTTATTGTTTCTATTGATGGCCAAGATTTAACAGATGCAGAACGTTTTACCAATTTCCCTTTTGCCAACCAGCATCAGTATCAAACGAAAAACCTCCGAATTCTACGAACCCAATTCGTGCCGGATGGACTTCCTGGCTGTGTCATTGAATTTGAAATCGAAAATAAAAGCACGAATTCCGTAAACACACCGTTCGTATTTCAAGCCAAATCCGATTTGCGGCCTACCTGGTTAGGCGAGCGGACGAACATGATAGACCATGTGGATCAAGCTGTATTTGTTAACAGCCATTGGATTTTCAAGGACGAAAAAAAACCTTGGTTTACCATCGTAGGATCAAACGAAAACGGCATCCCAGGTGCAGCGCCCATCCCGTTTCAATCCTCCGGAAAGGGTATAGCAAGATCCATCAATTACCAACTAAGCATTCCTGCAGGAGGCAAAAAAACGATTCAATTTTACATCGCGGGTTCAGCAACATCCAAGGCCTTGGCGTTAAAAACCTATGAGAATCTCCAACAAAATTCCGCAAAACTATTCCAACAAAAATGGAGCCGTGTGAACGGATTAGCACAGAAAAGTAAAATCAATATCCCTGATAAAAACATCCAAGAGGCCTATACTTGGTTGCAATACAATACTGATGGACTAACACGCGACGTACCGGGAATCGGTCGGGGCATTAGCGCCGGACTGCCCGATTACCCATGGTGGTTTGGTACCGACAGTGAATATGCCTTGCAAGGTGCCATCGCCATCGGACAAAAAGAATTGACCTTGAGCTCCATGGATTTGATTCATCAGCTCTCGCAAAAGGCAAATCAAAACGGTCGGATCATCCACGAAGTCTCCACCAATGGCGCTGTGTTCAACCCCGGGAATTTGAACGAAACAGCTCAGTTTGCCTCCCTCGTTTGGAAAGTATTTCAATGGACAGGAGATAAGAAACTACTCAAAACCTATTTCCCGACGATCAAAAAAGGGCTGAATTGGTTGTTGGACGAGAACGACAAAGACCGCAACGGATTCCCGGACGGCTCCGGCATGATGGAAATTCAAGGACTTCACAGTGAGATGATTGATGTGGCTTCCTATACGCAGAAAGCCTTACAAGATGCCGCTGAAATGGCTCATCTAATAGGTGAAGAAAAACTTTCAGCAGATTATATTGAAAAAGCCAAGCGGCTGAAGAGTCAGATAAATGAGCGTTTTTGGAATGAGGAATTTAAATCCTATGCCGACTTCCGCAGCAAGGATTCTGAGGCGCTCGAATTAATCAAACAGGCGATAGTCCGGGCAGATACGTTACATAAACCTTGGGCGGCAGCGGAATTAATACAAACCGAAAAATACATCCAAGAACATCCGAGCAATCTAGCCAGGCCATTTGTCGTTCACCACAATTGGGTGGTAAATACGCCCATGGAATTAGGAGTTGCCGATCCTGAAAAAGCACTTAAGGCGCTGGAAACAACGAAAAGATTCACGAATCCTTTCGGGCTATTCGTGACGGGAATCGACCGGGACGCCTCCGCGGGTAGTGATGCCGGCGCCTTCAAAGCACCGAAAATATTTACCTACACAGGTGCGGTGATGACGCTCCCAACGGGCGTGATGGCCGTGGCGGAAAATCGTTATGGTAGACCCGATCAAGCACTCGAATACATCCAAAAATTAACGCATTCCTTCAGTTATGCGCTCCCGGGTAGCATGTATGAAGTCTCGCCAGATTTTGGCATGTTCACCCAAGCTTGGAATGTATTCGGATTTGCGGTTCCCATTGTGGAGCAGTTTTTTGGGATACAGCCCCGAGCTGATTTACATGAAATTACGATTACGCCACGTATGCCTTCGAGCTGGGAAAAAGCCCAAATTGAGAACGTGGAAATCGGCGATAATCGGATTAGCGTATTCTACCAACAAGGCCAAGCACCTCGAGTGACACAGACAAAAAATTGGAAAATTATCCTGAAATAAAATTTCAAGAATCCCCATTGAATGGAGGTGTTTTTTTGTTGCTGATTAAAATCATATTTAGTCCAAATTTCCCGGCCGACCTTTGTAACTCTTAAAATTTGATAAGATTATGCAAAAATCCGCCGCACACACCTTTCACATTCCTGTCATGGGATTGGGTTTCACGATAGATACACCTGTGAAGGTTGGCCCCTTTGGAATTTCTTCCGTCGTTTCTATTGTTGATGATCATTTAGTTGAGGAAATGCGCGAGGCCTACAGCAAGGAAAACAACCTTGCTTTTAACCCAATCGAGAAAACAGAGGACGATTACCGCGCGAAACGCATCACGGCCTATTTGAATTTACTTGAGAAGCTTTTGCAACATAAGACGAAGACAATACGGAGCCAAGCTTTTGAACATACAACCGACATTACCCGTTATTTCGAATTATTACCAGATCATGTTCCACAAAAGACAGAATACTTGGACATGCTCGCGACGGAAGATGTATGCCAAAAATTTATCAAACAAGGTAATTTACGCAAATACGTCGTAGCAGGATCCATCGATGTAAACATCATGGCAAAGGTGAATAAAATTAATTACGATAAAAAAGGAAATGCTTTAGCAAAGGAATTCGCAGATGCTTTGGCTGCTTTACGAGGATATGCCCAAAGTGATTTGAGTTCCGCTATCATTGTTTCCGCCGGGTATAATCCGATGCTCTATGGCTACATCGAGGAATTCCCAGATTTTTTCCCAACGACATCGGGTAAATTAAAAAAGAAAATCATCCTCAAAGTTAGCGACTACCGCAGCGCTGTGACACAGGGGAAAATCTTGGCCAAAAAAGGGATTTGGGTATCTGAATTTCGGATTGAATCTGGATTGAATTGTGGTGGACATGCCTTTGCAACGGATGGTCTGCTGATTGGGCCAATTTTGGAGGAATTTAAGACCAACCGACAAGCATTACTAAATGAATTATTCGAAATGTGTCAAAAAAGTCTTGCGGAAAAAGGCCAAAACGTTTTCCTCACATATCCTGATATGCGGATAACTGTTCAAGGGGGAATCGGGACGCATGCGGAGGACGCACTATTAAAGGAACATTACCAGACCCAAGGTACGGGATGGGGCAGTCCATTTTTACTGGTTCCTGAAGCAACACAAGTAGACCCTACAACAAGAAAAGCCTTAGCCGAGGCAGAAGAAAGTGATTATTACATGAGTCATGCTTCGCCCTTGGGAGTGCCATTTAATAATTTCAGAAAAAGCTCTTCGGAAAAACAACGATTAGAACGTATTGAAAAGGGCCGCCCAGGGAGTCCGTGTACATTGGAATATTTGGCTACAAATACGGAATTTACCGAGAAGCCAATTTGTACAGCATCCCGGAAATATCAGCATAAAAAATTGGTTCAACTCGAGGAACAAGGCTTGCCGGAAACGGAATACCAAAAAGCATTCGCTGCTATAACTGAGAAAGTTTGCTTATGCACGGGACTTGGGACTTCGGCTTTACAAAACTTTGACATCAAACCATCACATCACCAGCATGCTGTAGCGATTTGCCCAGGACCTAATTTGGCCTATTTCTCCGGTACCTTTTCATTGAAAGAAATGGTCGACCATATTTACGGTCGGGCCAATATCTTGAATAATCGCGATCGCCCCAACCTCTTTCTAAAGGAACTTGGATTGTATGTCGACTACCTAAAAAAAGAAGTGGAAAAAAGCGTAGAATCGATGACAGCAAAACAAGAACGCTATCTCAAAACATTCCGCGACAACCTCTTAAGCGGTGTCGCCTATTACCAAAACTTGAGCCTACCGAGTTTACAAGATATGAAAGAAGAATTGGCACAATGGGAAGCCAAAATCCAAAGTCTACCCATACCGCAAGTAATCGTATCTTAATTGAACCCCCGGGGAAACCTGGGGGTTTTTCCTTTTACATCCCATATTTTCTGTAATTTCAGGAGATAAAATCAACAACATGCACAAACTAATCCTAATCACACTTTCTTTATTTATTTATTTCGCTTCTTTCGGTCAAGACACGACACAAATCGTCCACGCAGAACGAAGGAATGCGGCTTCCCAACAAGCTAAACCCTATGTTATTTTAATTTCCGCAGATGGATTTCGGTCTGACTTTTCGGTCAAATATGGCGCGAAGTTTTTACAAAGTCGGGAGGCAAAAGGTGTTAAAGCTGCCGCTATGATTCCATCTTATCCTACCTTAACCTTTCCAAACCATTATAGTATCGTGACAGGTCTTTATCCAGCTCACCATGGATTAGTCGATAATCGCTATTTCGATATGACCTCAGGTAAGGAATACAACATGGGGAACAAAAAGATGGTGGCTGAGGGAAAATGGTATGGTGGTACACCACTTTGGGTATTAGCAGAACAACAAGGCATGTTAAGCGCGAGTTTTTACTGGGTAGCGTCTGAGGCGGATATTCAGGGGATTAGACCAACTTATTTATACACATACAATGAGAGCATTGCCATCGAACAACGTATTCAGGCGGTGAAAGATTGGTTATCCTTACCCGCTGAAAAGCGGCCACACCTAATTACTTTTTATTTCCCGCAAGTTGACCACGATGCACATGAATACGGTCCTGAAGATCCACGAGTAGGCGATGCGGTGCATTGGGTGGACCAAAGTATCGCTCAGCTACAAGCGGCATTAGACCCCTTGAAATTACCAATTAACTATGTTTTTGTTTCTGATCATGGTATGACGACCGTAGATATCGAACACACCTTGGGGAAGCCTGCTGCATTGGATACCGCTGCCTTTAAGGTTCCCTCAGGAGACGCACTTCTACATGTCTATACAAAAAATCCGTCGGCTGTACCCAGTACGCTTGCTTCGCTCAAACAGAACACAAGCTTTAAAACCTACCTGATGGATGAAACTCCGGAGCATTGGCATTACCGCAAATCAGATGACCGGTTCAACCGTTTGGGAGATATTTTACTCGTTCCGAACCACCCCTCCATTTTCAATTTAGGCACACGAAAAACAAGTCCCGGAAAGCATGGCTATGATAACCATCATCCCGACATGCAGGCTAGTTTCCAAGCGTGGGGTCCCGCTTTCAAAACCGGCATAAAAATTCCAGCATTTGAAAATGTAAATGTCTATCCGCTTGTAGGCAAGATTCTTGGACTCAGCATTGATGAATCAATGATCGATGGGCGCTTGAGCCAACTGAAGTCTATCCTGAACTAATTACATGGAAGGCTTTAGGTCCTCGAGCAAGAATGGCAAGCCTTTCGTCGCTGTAATTTTCAGATTCTTGAATGGCTCTGACGGAAAGTAAATCGTCGTTAACACAGACAATCCCCCATCAGCAAAAAATTCTGCCGATGCCACATCTGTGATGAGGCTAAAGTCGATTGTATCTGACGTTGAAAATCTTGGGGCATAGGCTTTTCCCGCAAACTTATCGCTGAAACTAAGGTCTCCGGAGGCATTGCGGTCCACGAAATAGCGATTATTTGCTGCCTCGTATCCGATGATTACTTTTTCCCCTTTCGTATTGGAAAGTGTGATGGAAAAGTCTTGCACAGACATCGTTCCCGTCAAGCGTTGAAGAGAAGACGCTGTTTTTATCGCGTTGTTCGACTTGATCGTTTTTGCAGATTTCACGTAGTTTGAAACAGCGGCAACGGGCGTCGACGCCAAAACATATTTTCCAGCAATATTGATCAATTTTAAGTCGCGCGCTAATGTATTTGCGCTCCTCCAAGAAGCTGTCGGTACGACTGTCGCATAATCCCAGTTGGACATCCACCCCATAAAAATCCGCTTATCACCCGTTTCGTGGAAAGTCACTCCAGCGTAATTATCACGCCCGTAATCGACCCAGCGGGTTTCTTCGTCTTGTGCGATAAATTGATGGCCATCAAAATCTCCGACAAAATACTGTGCACCGGAACCACCATTGGGGGCTCCGGGATTTATATTCACGATTAGGACCCATTTGGTTTTGCCATCCATTTGCATCGGGAACATATCTGGACATTCCCATACTCCACCATGTGCTCCAAATTTTGCTCCAAACTCACTTTCCTTTGACCAGTTCTTCAAGTCGGGCGAAGAATAAAATGTCTCACGATCTTGCGTCGCCAAGGCCATCACCCACTTCTTTCCGGGTGCATACCAAGACACATTCGGATCGCGGAAATCGGCAACGCCTGGATTCTTGATGACTGGATTTCCTGCAAATTTGGTGAAGGTTTGGCCTCCATCTAAGCTGTAAGCAATGCTTTGGTTTTCGCGGTCGATCCGACCCGCTTTTTCCCAGTCCAAGTTATGACTCGTGTAAATGGCTACCACAGGTGCTATCCCGTTTTTACCTAAGCCAGAGGTATTTTGATGATCAATCACGGCTGACCCAGAAAAAATCAATCCTAAACTATCTGGATATAGGGCGACCTGCTGATGTTCCCAATGCATCAAATCCTTACTTGTTGCATGGCCCCAATGCATGGGCCCCCAAACGGTACTTTCCGGATGATACTGATAGTATAAATGATACGTTCCGTTCGCATAAAACATCCCATTCGGGTCATTCATCCACATGGCCGGTGGTGTGAAATGCAATTGAGGGCGATGTTTTTCCTGCGCGAAAACGCCAAGGCTAATGAATAAAAAGAAGAGGGTGTTTTTCATAAGGGCAAAAAAATGGGTGACCCATATGAGCCACCCAACAAAAATACGGTAATTCGTTACAAGTTCTTCAAAAACGTGATGCTTTGCGGAACAAAATCAAGTTCTTGATTACTTTCATCCTCGATGAAGCAATGCTCGATGCCATTTTTCTTCGCGAGTTTGATGATTTCCTTCCAGTTTCCTTGGCCTGTTCCCACAGGAACATCATTTTCAGCTGGTGTGCCACCCGTTAAATTCCCTACCACACCTTTGCGTAAGTCTTTCACGTGCATCAATTTCCAGCGGTTCGGGTATTTTTTTAATAATTTGACCGGCATGTCAGCGCCTCCGCCGTGCATCGTCCACAAGACATCCATTTCAAACGAAACGTAAGCCGGATTTGTATTTTTAATGATGTAGTCCATCAAGGTTCCATCTTCATAGGCATGGAATTCATAGCCATGGTCGTGGTAAGTAAATGTGATTCCGTTTTCTTTGAAAACTTTGCCCGCACTGTTAAATAGTGCAACGGCTTTTTGTGCGTCTTCCAAGGTAAAATCGCTTCCCTTATGAGGAATCCAAGCACACATAACAAATTTAGCACCTAAGGTTTTGGCCCGACGAACTGCTTCCAAAGGATTCGAAAGTTCATCGAAATTAACGCCTGTTGAGGGAATGCTTATGCCGCGTTCCGCACATAATTTTTTGAATTGTTCTTCGCTCATTCCTTTCGTAGCCCCTCCTTCTAATTCAGTAATTCCCATTTTCTGAATGATATCTAAGGTATTTTCGGTGCTCTTTGGAAAGTGATTCCGGAAGGTATACGCTTGTACACCGATCGGGTAGGTATATAGTTTTTGAGCAAAAGCGGGGAGCGTCAACATGAACGCAAAAGCAAATAATGTCTGTTTCATAATGGAATAGGTTTGTCTGTAAAAATGAAGGAATTTTCTGAAATATGCTAATTTTGTTGTCATGGAAAAACCTTACCACCGCGATCAAGTTTTTGAAAAAACGCTTTCACTTGCTTTAGGCGAATATGACGGCTGTACGTTTCGTAATTGCCAATTTGAGTCGGCAGATTTCAAGAACTTTCAATTTGTGGACTGTCGGTTCGAAGATTGCAACCTTAGTCTAATTAAATTAAGCGCGGCTTCCTTTCAAAAGGTTTATTTCCAAAGTTGCAAAATGCAAGGTCTTCGTTTCGAAGCTTGCAATCCTTTTCTGTTTGAAGTACAATTCAAAAATTGCATGCTGAATTTATCCTCATTTTATCAAGTAAATGGGAAAGGAACCTCCTTTAATTCCTGCTCTTTACAGGAAGTTGATTTTACTGAAGCCAATTTCAGTGAGGCGTCCTTTGAGGAATGTGATTTGGCAGGGGCCTTGTTCGACCGCAGCAATTTAGAAAAGGCGGATTTTCGAAATGCCTACAATTACCGGATTTCTCCCACAATCAATCGCCTAAAGAAGGCCAAATTTTCCCAAGATGGATTGGCTGGATTATTGAGCGACTTCGGAATTATCATCAGCTAATTGATAATTTTTTCTTGGCTTATTTGAATTTGTTTTTTTCCCTTTAGCTTTGTAAAGCTCTGAGGATGAAAGCTGAAGAGAACTAAACCTATGAAAAAACTAGTCTATACCTGCATCTTTTGCATGGCGTTTTTCGTTATGCATGCCCAAAAAATACAAACCGCTGGATTCATTTACGAATCCGCTCCCTTCCCCTCTTGTCATGCGTCCACATTGGTAGAAACCCCACAAGGCATTGCGGCAGCTTGGTTTGGTGGCACCCACGAAAAGCATCCAGACGTGGCAATTTGGTTAAGTTTTTTTCAAAACGGTAACTGGTCGAAGCCTGTAGAGGTGGCCAACGGTATCCAAGGAAATGGGAAACGTTACCCAACTTGGAATCCGGTCTTATTTCAAATGCCAGGCAAAGAACTTATTTTATTTTATAAAGTTGGCCCCGCCCCCGACGAATGGTGGGGTGCTCTAAAGCGTTCTACGGATGGCGGGAAAAGCTGGTCGGCGGAAGAACTCCTTCCCAAAGACATATATGGGCCCATCAAGAACAAGCCAGAATTACTCGCGGATGGCACCTTAATTTGCCCATCGAGCTCCGAGGATCATGATTGGCGTTTACATATGGAATTCACGAAAGATGCGGGCAAAACTTGGACAAGAACAGATGCGCTAAATGATGGCGTGACGACTTCTGCCATCCAGCCGAGCATTTTAAAATTACCTGGCGGGAAACTCCAATTGGTTTGTCGGTCTGAAAATGATTTCGTCTTGCAAAGCATCTCTGCCGATCAAGGAAAAACCTGGACGCCCTTAACACCGAGCACCCTCCTAAATCCGAATTCAGGAATCGACGCGGTTACCCTACAAGATGGCAGACACATTATCGTATACAATCATACCAAAAAAGGACGCAGTCCCTTGAATGTAGCCGTTTCGTCGGACGGACAAAATTGGCAAGACATTGCGATTTTGGAAAATGAGTCGGGTGGTGAATTCTCGTATCCGGCGGTTATTCAGGCAAAGGACGGCAAGATTCATATCACCTATACTTGGAAGCGAAAGAAAATCAAGCATGTCGTGATGACGCTTTAACGAATGACAAACCTGGATCTCCTTATTATTGGCATTTACCTCCTCAGCATGGTTGGGGTAGGCATCTATTTTTCCAGGAAAAATCGGAGTTCAGAACAATTCACCACGGCATCCGGCCAAATACCGGGATGGGCCTTAGGCTTGAGCTTTTATGCTACTTTTCTGAGCGCAATCACCTTTTTGGGCGATCCCGGAAAGTCATTTGGAAGCAACTGGAATCCCTTCGTATTTAGTCTTTCCATTCCGTTAGCGGCCTTTGTCGCGAGTAAATTATTCGTGCCCTTCTACCGGAATGGTCAAGCGATCAGCGCCTATTCCCATTTAGAAGAACGCTTTGGGGCATGGGCCAGAACCTATGCGATGGTCTGTTTTATCATGACGCAACTCGCGCGCATGGGCACCATTTTTTACGGCTTGGCCTTAACCATCAATGCCTTGTCGGGAATTGAAATGCCAGTGATCATTTTGATTTCGGGTGTCGTCATTATCTTTTACACTGTATTGGGTGGCATGGAAGCCGTTATCTGGACGGAAGTGATTCAGGCCATTTTAAAGACGCTGGGAGCTTTGATGATTTTGGGGATAATTTTAAACCAAGTGGATGTTTCGGAGATTTGGGCAATTGGACAGCGAGATGAGAAATTCAGTTTGGGGACCTTTAGGCCCGACTTCACCACAAGTTCATTCTGGGTGATATTAGTCTACGGTTTTTTCATCAATCTGACGAATTTCGGCGTTGATCAAAATTATATTCAGCGTTACCACACGGCGAAAAACACGCAAGATGCGGTGAAAAGTATATGGCTATGCGTCTTATATTATGTCCCTGTTTCCTTTTTGTTTTTCTTGATTGGGACATCGCTCTACGTCTTTTATGAGATGAATCCAGGGTTCATTTTAGAACTCAAGCAACAGGTTTCGGTGGATAAAAATATCCCGTTGGCTTCGATGCAAGCCGCTGATTATGCCGACCGCGTTCTTCCCTATTTCATGAAAACGCAAATTCCAAAAGGCTTACTAGGCCTTCTCCTTGCTGCACTTTTATCAGCCGGCATGAGCACCATGAGTTCGGGCATGAATAGTTCGGCTACGGTATTTCTAAACGACATTTACCTGCGTTATATCCAAAAAGACCTGAACCCCAAAAAACAATTGCGCGTACTTCATATAGCCACAATCGTTATGGGTTGCCTTGGTATTATTTTTGGCATCAGCATGATCGGGGTTAAGAGTTTATTGGATGTTTGGTGGAAGCTTTCAGGCATCTTCGCGGGTGGGATGTTAGGCATCTTTTTACTCGGATTTCTCGCGAAAAAAGTTTCCAATTCTGCGGCTAAAATCGCAGCGATCCTGGGTGTATTTGTTATTGCCTGGATGTCCTTTAAAGATAATTTCCCAGAGGCATTCCAAAGTCCCTTGGACAGCAAAATGACCGTTGTTGTGGGAACATTGACAATTGTAGGAACGGGGCTTTTGGCCCAACAAATCCTGAAAAAAAAATGACGCTACCACAAGGATTTATTCCCGTGATGTTGACACCTTTCACAACTGATTTACAGGTGGATTATGCCTGTTTGCGGAAATTAACCGAATACTATTTGGAAGCAGGGGCCGTGGGTTTATTTGCGAATTGCCTCTCGAGTGAGATGTACGAATTAAGTGATGCGGAGCGCCTAAACGTAATCGAGTGCGTAATAGATCAGGTGGCTGGCCGAGTGCCTGTGGTAGCCACGGGGACCTTTGGTGGAAACATATCCGAGATGGCTGAATTTTCCAAAAAAGTCTACAGCCTGGGGGTAGATGCGGTGATTATACTCAATAATCAATTTGTTTCTGTGGAAGAATCAGATGAGCAATTTCTGACACGCATGCACGAATGGCTTGAGCTGACTCCTGGAATTCCCTTTGGCATTTATGAATGTCCCATCCCCTATAAACGCTTAGTTAGCCTATCCGTTTTAGAAAATCTATTAGCCACGGGACGATTATGTTACCATAAGGATACCTCCTTAATTCTGAATGATGTAAAAGCCAAGATTCAAGCAGGAAAAGAAAAGGTTTTTGGGGTCTATGACGCTTATATCGAACACGCAACCTCCTCCTTGCAAGTCGGGTCGAAAGGGCTATCGTGCATTCAAGGCAATTATTTCCCGGACCTTATTGTTGAGCTTTGCCGCAACCCTTCGCATAGCCAAGCTATCCAAGATTTCTTTTCAGACAATATGGAACTCATGCATGCCAACTATCCCACAAGTGCGAAGTATGTGTTACAACAATTGGGCTTTCCGATTAACCTAGCTACGCGTCGAAAAGTAGGCGAACTAAGCTCAGAAATGATGAAGAATCTCGATGCCCTTATCGAAGCATATCGCGAACGATTTTCAGATGGTGTTCCGTATGAATCCACAAAAAACGTGTAGTCAACCGTGTATTTAAATCCCCAAACATCGGATGCGTAAAATAGTGATTAGGGGATTGATTCAATAAATTCAAAATGCTCAAACTTGCTCGGTCTAAGGCTGCATCTAATTCTGATTTATCCAGATGACCTGGCATGGCCGACTTCGGTGCTCGTGCCTTTCCTCGGGGTATTTTCTTGGTCAACAATATCGTCCACTTCACCAAGGAATGCTTGGGTTTATACGCACTCGGATTTGAAGCAGCTAATCCAGCCACAACACCATTGATAACGTGCAAATTATGTAACAAGTGCCAGCCAACAGACTCCGCTGAAATAATCGGATTTTTCACCTCCCATTTTTCCGACAATGTTTGCATTTCTTTCAGCTGGAGAGCTAGTTTATTGATCATAAGCGAACTTGGACAAAAAGTCCGTGATTGGTTTTATCAAACTTCATAGGACCATAATAATCCAAATTGGATCCAAGACCTACCGTAAATTGTTTCACACTAATTCCTGCACGGAGACTATAGGCGCTGCGCGCATGGGATTCCAGCGTCATGTCTTGGTTGTACATCGCTTGCAAACGCGTATACAAGCGCGTGTTTTTCCCAAGTGCTGGCTTAATTTCCAAAATCCCTACCGTCTCCAAATTCTTGTTGGGAAGCATATTAAAGGTAGGGAAAACAACCAATAAAAAATCAGGTCGAGCCTTCAAATATTGCAAGCCAATCGTGGGAACAAAACCCAATTTAAAATGCCATTGAGCACCAGCTGCCACATGAAAATTATTTCCTAACGCATAGGTCACTGAATTATTCAAAACGATTTCGGTTTCGGACGGAGTGTTATTGTAATCAACAGCGCCAACGGTCACATTGAAAAAATGGAAACGCCCTTTGGCGTCAATAGGACGATTCAGGATTAATAATAAGTTCGCGCGGTTATTTCCAAACATCACCTCAGCAGGAATGGGCGCTTGTGCTAGCGAAAGCAATGGGAACAGGCAAAGTACTAACAGTTTTTTCATGACCACAAAAATAAGCAAAAGCTAGTTGGCTAACTTTCTTTGCGACCAAAAAGCAAAAATTGCCGCTGTAACAAACATGATCAAGCTATAAACCACTGCCGGAATGGTCATTGTTCCATTGTTCAAAATACTCAATGCAATGTAAATGGCTAGCGAACCATTGTGAATGCCCACCTCCATCGAAATGGCCACCGCCTGTTTAGGGGGAAGTCGGAAAAGTCTGGGAAGGAAATAACCCACGAGCAAACACGCTAGGTTAAATGTCAACGCAGCACCTCCAACAGTACGAATATCACGAACTAGATGATCGATTTCTTTTAAGCCGGCAGCAACAATTAATAAGGCTAAAAATACCCCCGAAATCAATTTGACCTTTCCTTCCATGCGCTGGGCAAAAGAAGGATATCGATACCGAATCCACATTCCTATACTGATGGGCGTAATAATCATCGCACAAACTTCCAATACTTTTTGAAATTGCATGGGCACATACGCCTCCGCTTGCATGAAATAGGCTAAAGACAAATTGACAATCCAGGCAATCGAGAAGATTGATAATACACTGTTCAGCGCGGTCAAACTAACATTTAACGCGACGTCCCCTCCTGCCATGTGACTGTAAAGATTCGCTGAGGGTCCGCCGGGAGCCGCGGCTAATAACATGAGGCCGACAGCCAGGGCGGGTTCCAACTGGAAGAAATCCGCAATGAATAGACAGATCGCGGGTAGCAAGAGCATCTGAGTAATCAAGCCGATCAATACGGCTTTGGGGTATTCAAAAATACGTTTGAAATCTGCTGGCGTCAAGGATAAACCTAATCCGACCATGATAATGGCAATCGCCATCGGCATGAGATAGATGGAGAGAAAACTTGCTTGCATCCGATAATTTTTAAACCTTGCTCAAAATATTCAAATTTTGCTTGTCATCCTAAAATTATTTGTCCGACTCGGCCTCTGGATCTTCTGTCCACAGGTTCATATCCGCAACAAAAGTCTCCTCGCAAAGCAAGGACCCTTGTTGGTGGTGGCAAATCACCCCGACTCCTTTTTGGACGCGGTCATTCTAGGTGCCTATTATCCGAGAAAAATGCATTTTTTGGCAAGAGGCGACGTTTTTCGGAAACCCTTATTTGGCTTTTTGTTGCGCTCCATCGGCATGATTCCGATCCACCGGGCAAGAGAAGGCCGTGAACATTTGCATTTGAATGCGGGAACATTCGATGCATCCGTCGATATCTTAGCACAAGGCGGTGGCATCTTGATTTTCATCGAAGGTATATGCTTGTTGACCCACGAACTACAACCCTACAAAAAAGGCGCGACGCGCATTTTAGAAGCAGCCCAACAGCGCGGTGTACAGCCAATGATTCATGTGGTGGGCATAGCTTACAACGATTTCAAGGCATTTGGCAAGATTGTGGAAATCCATGTGGAAGAATTTGAACAAACGCCAGCACTTGAACATGCCAAACATCGCTTGGATTTTAATGCCGCGGTGTTCGAACAAATGAAGCGATTAATAAATGTGCCTACGAAGCGCATTCGTATCAAAAAAAGTCTATTCTATTACCTGAATTTGCCCTTCTACCGCTTGATGCAAAAAATTGTCGACCGAAAAACGCAGGGAACGGTCTTTTATGATTCCGTTATTTTTGCGGTCTTATTATTCACCTATCCCATGTACTTACTGCTTTTAGGTGCGGGATTATGGCTCGTTGGCGTACCGATTTGGTATGTGGTATTCTTTGTAATTATGTTGCCCTTGGGCATTAAAATCCAAATGCGAACGACATAAAAAAAGCCCCAGAATTCCGGGGCTTTGCTTAGTCTTGTATGGACGAAATTGGTTTCGTCGCATGGTATAATTCATACCAATCTTCGTGACTTAAATTGATTTGGAACGAATTCACAATGTTGCGAATGCGATTTTCTTCGAGCGTTCCAATTAAAGGCAAGGCGCCTAATTTCACTAACCAAGCTACGGCGATTGACTCGATGTTCGCATCATAACGTGCAGCCACTTCCAATAATTTCTTACGCACTTTAAGTGCTAATTCATCCGTGCCGTTTTCGATGCGTCCGCCTGCTAAAGGAGATGTCGCCAACGGGCGCATGTATTTTTGCTTGATGTAATCGATCGCGCCGTTATCAAGCGCCGACGTATTCAACAAGTTCAAGTCGATGTGATTCGAAACTACCGGAATGTTCAAATAAGAAACCAACAATTGATGCTGATATACAGAGAAATTTGATACCCCGATGTTCTTCACTTTGCCTGCCGACTTCAATTTTTCCAAAGCCAATGCCGTGGTTTCTAGATCTGAAAGGGGATCTAATTGATCCAACAAAAACACGTCCAAATAATCAGTTTGCAAATTTCGCAAGGAGTTTTCAACTGAAAGTGTGATGTGCTCTGCCGAGGTATTCACGTGGTTAACGCGGTACTTAGGTGTGGTATTCACGCCACATTTAGAGAACAAGACGATGTCGGATCGCTTGAAAGATTGCTTCGCAAGGACTTCGCCAAAGCGTTTTTCACAGGTATAATCCCCATAGCGATCCGCGTGATCAAAGGTATTAACCCCTAATTCCAAGCATAGGTTGACAACCTTTTCCATGTCTCCCTTGCCTGCTTCCCAGCGCCAGAATCCATAAATGGCGGGAGAAACTTTGGGACCTGCGTCGCTTAAATAAACCTTGTTCATGCTACTATAATTTTAGATGCTGCTAATAAATCTTCAACTAAATGGGTGGCCTTTGTCTCCGTTCCCGCCGGTGCTAAACGAATTGTCCGCAATCCGGCACGTGTCCCGGCCGTAATATCGCGTTCATGATCACCGACCATCCAGGAGGCATCCATGTCCACGTTGTATTTCGCGGCAGCTTTTTCGATCATTAAAGATCCGGGCTTACGCGTTAAGGAGTGGCTATCAAACTTTTCGTGGTAAGGGCAGAAATAGATATCATCCAATTCCACACCCGTTCCATCTTGAATCGCTTGGTGAATCATATAGACGTCTTCACGTTTGTACACACCTTTGGCGATGCCACTTTGGTTGGTAATAATGACCAACAAATAACCTGCATCTTTCAGGGCCCGTAAGGCTTCCCCCACTCCTGGCGGAATGATGAATTCCTCCATTCGATACACATAATCCACACGGTCAACATTTAGAACGCCATCGCGATCTAAGAAAATGCACTTATTCTTCATTCAGTCTTAAAAAAGTAAATTCCAAGGAATGCGGCTCAAAATCAATACAAGCGCAACGATGGTAAAAATCAAGGCGTTTTTGTGTTTCGCAGCATCTGCAATTGCCTTCTTGTTTTTGGCATTGTTGATCGTTGCTAAAACAATCGCAATAATATTCATAGAAACGTGCTCCACGGCCACTAAACGCATTTCAGGGTTTTTCATCGCCGCACCAAAGTCAGCTAATGCCGCCAAGGTAATCGGGCTAAAAAAGAAATAAAGCGCCAATCCGATAAGCAATTGTGTATGCAAAGAAATCATAAAGAACAAGCCTGCTTTGCGATCAGATTCCGTAAACAAGGCATTGGTTGAACGACCACGCAATGCGCGGACAATCACATTGATACCTAAAATGAACACGAGTACAAAAAGTACGATGTGAACGGTTGAAACAATTGAATACATGTGACGATAAGTTTTAGTTTGCGACAAAGATACGAAAAGCGCTTGGAACGTGACCTTTGTTACGAATATTCCTCTAATATTCTTTACCTTTGGGGCTCAAAATCAGTAGAAAATGCCAGATTCATCCAAATTGAAAGCCGCCATAAACGCTCGTTGTCCACAATGCCATGAGGGCCGTTTGTTTAAATTTAAATGGTGGAATGTGTTCAATTTTGCGCAGATGGAGGAACATTGTTCCGCTTGTGGCATGCGCTATGAAATAGAACCCGGATTTTTTTATGGGGCCATGTACGTTTCCTATGCGTTTACGGTAGGCATTATGCTAGTAGGCGGAATCATCATTTTCAATTTGTTCAATGATCCTGATGCCATGGGCTATGTGATTCCGATCACGACGGTGTCCTTGATTTTGGTACCCTTTAATTACCGCGTCTCCCGCGTTATTTTCATACATTTGTTTTCCGGAGTGAAATACCGGCCAAATAAATAATGAAAATCCTTGATATCTACATCCTGAAGAAATTCCTGAAGACCTATGTCTTCGCCGTTTTTCTCATTGTGTTGATTGTCATGGTGATTGATTACACCGAAAAAATCGACGATTTTATTCGGAAAGAGGCACCTTGGAGGGCGATTATTTTTGATTATTACCTGAACTTCATTCCGTATTGGGCAAATTACATCAGCCCCTTGATGGTCTTCATCGCGACGGTATTTTTTACCGCGAACCTCGCGGCCAAAACCGAAATCATCGCCATTCTGAGTTCCGGTGTGAGTTTCACCCGATTGATGCGCCCTTATTTAATTGGTTCCTCGATTATAGCAATAGGTACATTTATCATGATTGGTTGGGTCGTTCCGAATGCCAACAAAATCCGTGTACCCTTTGAGCATGAGTACATCAACGGAACTTACTTTTTCGACAAGCGCGATGTACACATCAAGATTTCGCCGGATGTGTATGCCTACATTGAAAGTTATGATAATACATCCAATACGGGTTATCGATTTAGCTTAGAGCGGATTTCGGATAATGAAATCAAGCAAAAATTGATGTCGGACCGAATCACCTGGGATTCCGTGGCGAAGAAATGGACGATACACGATTACCGGATTCGGACCTTCACGGGAGGGAACAATGGCATTGTTTTCGGGACCAAAATTGATACCACCTTAAATTTATTGCCCAAAGATTTTCAGAATAAACATTTATTGCACGAGACCTTTACCTTACCTGAGTTGAACCGACACATTGATTTGGTGCGCTCACGAGGAGCGGATGGGATCGAGGTATTTTTGATTGAGAAATATTTACGTTTTGCGAATCCGTTTTCGGTCATCATTTTGACGATTATTGGATTCTTGGTTTCGGCGCGAAAATCGCGGGGAGGGGTCGGTTTCCAAATTGCGCTCGGATTTTGTTTGGCCTTTGTATACATTCTGTTCTTTATGATGAGTAAAGGAATTGCGGAAGGCGGGGGCATGCCACCGATGTTGGCCGTTTGGTTACCCAATCTTGTCTTTTCAGCCGTGGGCCTTGGGCTCTATTATACCATCCCGCGCTAGATGAAAGCAGCTCCACGCATCCTCGATTACTTGAAAATCCATTTCATTGTGGTGTTGTATGCGTTCACGGCTATTTTAGGCAATGCAACACATTCGAATGCCTTGACCATCGTCTTTTTCCGCTGTGTCATTGCGGCCATAGGTCTGGTTGGGATTCTCTATTATTCCAAAACATCTTTTCGGATTAGCCAAAAAGTCTTGAGCATTTGGCTCCTGAATGGCGTGTTTATTTCGCTACACTGGTTATTGTTTTTTGGGGCTGCCAAAGTCAGCACGGTAGCGATGTGCTTGGCGGGATTATCGACGCAAACATTCTGGACGTCCGTGATGGAACCGATTGCCAAAAAGACGAAGTTGTCATGGGAAGAGGTGTTCTTAGGATTGGTGGTAATTGTGGCTTTGGGGATTATCTTTTCGGTCCAACAAGCCCAGTGGCTCGGATTACTGATGGGCATTGGTGCGGGATTTTTCGGGGCATTGTTTTCCGTTATCAACGGCAATTTTACACATACCCATGACCCGAAGTTGATTACTGCCTACGAAATGGCGGCGGCGGGTGCGATGACGGGTTTGGTATGGGCTTATGGCCTATTCGAAGGGGGTATCGGGTATATTCCGATGGATTGGGATTGGTTGTGGATCGGAATTCTCGCGGTGGTTTGCACCGTTTATGCCTATACGGAAACAATCCATTTGTACAAAGTATTTTCTGTATTTTCGATCAATCTCGTGATTACCTTAGAGCCTGTGTACGGCATCTTACTTGCCGTATTTATTTTTGGCCAAAAAGAGGTGATGGCGCCAGGGTTTTATTGGGGTACGGCCTTGTTGGTACTGACGGTGATGGTTCATCCATTTTTGCAGAAGCGAAGTAAGTCCGGGGGGAAATAAGTCCGGAGGGTTCTTTTTAACCCCAGACTTTAGTCTGGGGACCAAACATGACCCCGAAATCCCTAGGCTAAAGCCTAGGGTTATAAAAACCACATCATCAAACTTTATAACCCCAGACTTTAGTCTGGGGACCAAACATGTTACCGAAACCCTTAGGCTAAAGCATAGGGTTATTTAGCCCCATCATCAAACTTTATAACCCCAGACTTCAGTCTGGGGACCAAACATGTTCCCGAAACCCTTAGGCTAAAGCCCAGGGTTATAAACCTAGGGAGAAGTCACGACACTACCCTTAGGACTCCGGACTTGGGACTCCGGACTCCGCTCCTTCTGCTCCTTCGTAAAAATAAAGAAGCGTAATCCCAGCTCATGCGTCTGATTACTTACTTTGGAAATTTCGGACGTGGGCATTTCATATACATAACCGATGTAGGTTTTCTTACTCGCTTGAACTCCTAAACGAAGGCCCCAGCTGTCTTGATGGCGATACGTTAAACCCACGTCTAATTTCTGCTTGAGATTAGCCATTAATTGTGCATCCCAACTCAGCGGAACGTCAGTTGCGATCCGCGCCATGGCATTCGGATACAGGGTTAAATCATCATTAATTTCAATTTTATTCCCGAGCATTACATAGACATAACTTGCGTCTTTGTAACCTCCCGACAAATTTCCGAAGTCATATTTGAGAATACGAGGCATAGAAACACTCGCAAAAAATCCTTGATTCTTACGTGCAATGCGTACACCCCAGCCCATATTAAACATCATACCCGTGCTGCGGCTCCCGGCGAATAACACATCGTTTGGACTCGTCAATTTTAAATTGGCAAAATCGAGACTAACATTTCCAACACCGAGTCGAATACCACCCGATAAATCCCAGTTGGCATTCAACTGTGTATGATAAGCAAAATCGCCTGACACCATGGCCAACTTCACTGGACCCGCTTGGTCAAACATCGCATTTACACCGATGCCTCGCTTCTGCTTCCATTTAAAATTACCATTGAAATACATGGTTCGCGGAGCACCCTCGATGCCCAACCATTGTTGGCGATACATCAAATGCACCTCACTCGTATCCTTACTTCCCGCTTGTACGGGAGTCAAGACCTGTGGATTTAAGCGATACAAATTATACATGGTTTCAATCTGTGCTTGGGACTGAAAACCACCCAAGCAAAGCAGGAAAACAAGGGCGAAAAAACCCTTGTTTCTGCTTGATTGATTTATATTAATTTCTCTTATCATATTCCTATTTTTCTAATCGGTTGATGTACACATATTGACCTATCTCTGGATATTTCCCTTTGAAATCAATCACGTAGTAGTACGTTCCATCCGGCAATAAATTATCGTCGTTCGTCAAATTAAACGCGCGGTCGGTTTGTCCACCCCAATCATTTTGGTAATTATCTTTTTGGTAAACAATGTTCCCCCATCGGTTGTAAATCGTTAAGGTATTATTCCCTTTACGCATAATACCCGGAATGATTAAGACGTCGTTTTGACCGTCTCCATTCGGCGAAATACCTTGTGGCGCAAAAGTCTCGCATTGATCCGGATCGATTCGATTCTCGATGCCATCGTGATCGCAATCCGGCAAAGCGCCGTAGTTTAAATCATCCTCCAATGCATCCGTAATGCCATCGTTATCCGAATCTAAATCGCGGTAATCCGGAACGCCATCTTTATCCGTATCGACTGGATTCGCAGGATTCGCGCCGGCCTCATGTTTATCGGAGTACCCATCATTATCAGCATCCAAATCCAAATAATCCGGCAGGCCGTCTCCATCCGTATCGCGTTTTCCTTCCACCGCATCTGGAATACCATCGTTATCCGAATCAATATCACGGTAATCCGGGATGCCATCGCCATCGGAGTCGACCGGACGCTTCGGATCTTTACCCGCTTCTATTTCATCTGGAATTCCATCATTATCGGAATCCAAATCACGGAAATCAGGAATGCCATCGCCATCGGAATCCCGCGTGCCTTCCACAGCATCTGGAATGCCATCGTTGTCAGAATCCAAATCACGGAAATCAGGAATGCCATCGCCATCCGTATCGACTGGATTGATTGGATCTTTGCCCGCCTCAATCGAATCTGGAATGCCATCATTATCCGAATCGATGTCTTGGTAATCTGGTATACCGTCTTTATCCGTATCTACAGGTTGTTTCGCGTCTTTGCCTGCTTCCACAGCATCCGGGATACCATCATTATCCGAATCCGTATCTTGGAAATCCGGGATACCATCTTTATCCGTATCTACAGGTCGTTTCGGATCTTTACCCGCTTCTACTGTGTCTGGAATACCATCATTATCGGAATCTAAATCCAAGTAATCCGGCAAGCCATCACCATCGGTATCGACCGGATGTTTCGGATCTTTGCCCGCCTCAACCGAATCCGGAATGCCATCATTATCAGAATCTAAATCCAAATAGTCCGGTATACCATCACCATCGGTATCACGAATTCCTTCCACCGCATCTGGGATACCATCATTATCCGAATCTAAATCCAAATAATTTGGAATGCCATCGCCATCGGTATCCACCGTTCCTTCAACTGCATCCAGAATTCCATCGTTGTCCGAATCCGTATCGCGGAAATTAGGAATACCATCCCCGTCCGTGTCAACTGTTCCTTCCACCGCATCAGGAATTCCGTCATTGTCCGCATCGAGATCTAAAAAGTCTGGGGTGCCATCCTTATCGGTATCTACTGTCCAGCCTGAAGTCGCGAACTCGTTGCGATCATCCCAACCGCTCTCGTTGTTATCCACTCGATCTGTACAAGTCATGCAGGTCGTTGGTCCTTCCATTTGATCCGAAATGCCATCCCCGTCACTATCTAAATCAAGGAAGTTTGGAATACCATCGGCATCAGGGTCGGCAGCGCCTTCTACTATATCTCCTAGTTTATCCCCATCACTATCCGAGTCCCGGTAATTGGGTAATCCATCCCCATCGGGATCGCCACGTAATTCGATGCGATCCAATATACCGTCGTTGTCAGAATCCAAATCTAAGAAGTCGGGTATCCCGTCGCCATCCGTATCTGGGACCTCAAAGGAAGCTCCGCCCATCGAACTCTCCACGCAATCCAATAAACCATTTCGGTTTGCATCAACGGAACAATCTACATGTCCGTCGTTATTGCTGTCTACTTGGTTACGGTACTTAATCAATCCTTCAAAACTATCCAAGATGCCATCGCCATCTGCATCCAAATCCAAGTAATTGGGAATTCCATCGCCATCCGAATCAGCAGCTGTTTCTCGACTATCCAAAATACCATCGTTATCGGAATCCAAATCCACATAATCCATGCGGCCGTCGCCATCCGAATCAATATAACGCTCTGAGTAATCTAAGATGCCATCGCCATCGCTATCTATATCCATGTAATCAAATGTTCCATCACCATCCGTGTCTTCGCAACGCGTTCCACCGTTATGGCACTCTAGTCCATTTGAAATACCATCACCATCGCAATCTGCCTCCCGGAAATAATCATAGGCCGGCGTTCCAAACACCGGAATTTGACCCGATCCATCCACACAGAAATCCAATGGCGCCGAATCCGTTCCATTCGGATTACCATCACCATCACAGTCGGCGGCCAACCAAGTCGAACTTGCGTTCGCGCGCACTTGACTTGCCAACAATAAACTACATGGATCAGCAGGGTCTGTACGATCCGCACGTTCCACGCCATTCGTTACCCCGTCTCCGTCGCAATCCGCGGCCAACCAAGCCGAACTTGGTGTCAAGCTTTGTGAACGGAAATTCAAGCTACATGCATCGTTTGGATTGGTTCCATCGATTACTTCTTGACCATTCGTTACGCCGTCACCGTCGCAATCCGCTGCTGGATCGTTCGGATTACAGAAGCTTAGGGTAACTGTGGCCGTCGCACAAACCGCGTTTTTACAAACTTGGTACACGACTGTTTTCGTACCACTCGTTTCGCCTACTGCCGGCGTGTAGGTCATCTCACCTGTCACATTATTGAAGCTCACGGTTCCGAGTGCCGTTCCGCCAGCATTGCCACTTAAACGAGAAATCGTCGAATTTCCTGGCAAGAAATCGTCGTTTGCCAAAATGTTATAGGTTTGCGCGCCTGAGCCTGCCACTTGAACTAAATCATTGTTCGCAACAGCCGTCGCGATGTGTGGATCCGTACTATTTGGATTGCCGTCGCCATCACAATCTCCAGATGTCCAAGCGGAACTTGGCGTTAGGGTTTGACTACTTCGAACCAATGAACAAGCGTTCAAAGGATCCGTTCCATCGATTACTTCTTGGCCGTTCCTCACACCATCACCATCACAATCGACGACTGGGTCATTCGAATCACAGAAGTTCAAATTTGCCGTCGCGGTCGCACAAACGATGCCTTTACATACTTGGTAAACCACCGTTTTCATGCCCGAAATTTCACCCGGTGCCGGGGTATACATCAACATGCCCGTGTTCGCATTAAAGCTCACCGTACCTAGTGCCGTTCCGCCTGCAGATCCCACTAAACGATTAATCGTTATGCCTCCGCCGGCTAAGAAATCATCATTAGCCAAGATGTTAAAGGCTTGTTGGCCCGTACCCGAAATCACGAAATTATCATTTTGTGCCGTTGGCGCATTCATGTGCGGATCGGTGTTGTTCGGGTTACCGTCACCGTCACAATCTCCTGCCGACCAGCCCGGTGCGGACACCGTTTGATGTGCAGGAATTAATGAACATGCGTTGGTTGGGCTTGTCCCATCCACAACTTCCGTCGCATCGATCACTCCGTCTCCATCTGAATCTAAATCGCGGTAGTTTGGAATTCCGTCACCATCCGTATCGATATTACCTTCAACAGAATCTAGGATACCATCATTATCCGAATCTAAATCTAAATAGTCTGGTGTTCCGTCGCCATCCGTATCTCGCGGTACGTTTCCGTTAGTTCCTTTCTCCGCAGAATCAGGGATACCGTCACCGTCCGAATCGGTATCGTACGGATTCAATCCGCCTGTTCCATCCGTATTTGGTGGCGTTAATCCACCATTGGCCGCTGTAGGAACTCCATTGGAATCAACAGCTCCATCCACGATGCCATCCGCATTCACATCAATGCCGTTTGCTTCGCGGACATCTTTGATACCATCATTATCAGAATCCAAATCAAAACGATTAGGAATTCCGTCGCCATCGGTATCACAGCTTAGTGAAGTAGGATTACATGCGGCATTCTCAATCGTATCTAAAATGCCGTCATTGTCATCATCATAATCCAACGTATCAATAATTCCGTCGCCATCGAAGTCGGTAGGACAACCGTTATTCGAGACGTCACCTATCGTCACCCGACAAGCATCCGTGGCATCTAAAACACCGTCACCATCGGAATCTAAATCCAAGTAATCCGGCATGCCATCGCCATCCGTATCCACATTGCCTTCGGTCGAATCTGGAACTCCATCTCCGTCCGAATCAAGATCTAAATAATTCGGTCTACCATCGCCGTCTGTATCGATTGTTCCTTCGATTGCATCTGGAATGCCATCGCCGTCTGAATCCAAATCACGGTAATTTGGAATTCCGTCACCATCCGTATCGAGCGCTCCTTCTGTATTATCTGGAATGCCATCCCCATCGGAATCCAGATCCAAGTAATCCGGCGTGCCATCTCCGTCCGTATCCCGCGTTCCTTCAATCGCATCTGAAATACCATCGCCATCCGAATCTAAATCCTTGTAATTTGGCGTTCCGTCACCGTCCGTATCCAAAGTACCTTCAACAGCGTCGGAGATTCCATCGGCATCCGAATCCAAATCTTTGTAGTTTGGAATGCCATCGCCATCCGTATCAACGGTTCCTTCGATCGCATCCGAAATGCCGTCACCGTCACTGTCTAAATCACGGTAGTTTGGAATACCGTCGCCGTCCGTATCGACGGTTCCTTCTGTTGCATCCGGAATACCATCGCCATCCGAATCCAAATCTTTATAATCGGGAGTGCCATCACCATCGGTATCAATGGGACTTAATGGATTCGGCCCTTTTTCAATCGCATCCGAAATGCCGTCACCATCGCTATCCACATCCAAGTAATTTGGTATGCCGTCGCCGTCCGTATCAGTCGTACCTTCGATCGAATCCGGTATGCCGTCACCGTCCGAATCCACATCACGGAAGTTAGGAATACCATCGCCGTCTGTATCCAATGGCGTTGCACCATTTGGCCCTTTTTCAACGGCATCAGTGATGCCATCGCCGTCCGAATCTAAGTCTAAATAATCCGGCGTTCCGTCGCCATCCGTGTCCGCAATCGCCGTACCCGTTCCGCGTTCAACCGAATCCGGAATACCATCGCCGTCGGAGTCTGTATCCAAATAATTTGGTATGCCGTCCCCATCGGAATCCAAAGGCGCGTTGCCATTAGGTCCCTTCTCAATGTTGTCTGAAATACCATCTCCATCAGAATCGGTATCGTATGGATTAGATCCTCCTGTTCCGTCCGTATTTGGAGGTGTTACGCCGCCATTCGCTGAGGTAGGCACACCATTCGAATCTACAGTTCCATCCACAACGCCATCGCCATTCACATCCGTTCCGTTTGATTCACGTACGTCCGAGATGCCATCATTATCAGAATCTGGATCCAAATTATTTGGGATTCCATCACCGTCTGTATCGCAAGTAGCTGCCGCAGGTGTACATGCCGCATTTTCCACGCTATCTAAAATGCCGTCATTGTCATCGTCGAAATCCGTTACATCCGGAATACCATCGTTATCGCTGTCGAGTGGACAACCGCTCGCCAGGTTTCCAGCGACCAATGGACATTGATCCACGGTATCCAAGACGCCGTCGCCATCAGAATCTAAATCCAAATAGTTTGGAGTACCATCGCCATCCGTATCGACCGCGCCTTCTTGCTGGTCTGGCTTCCCATCCCCATCCGAATCTAAATCACGGTAATTCGGAATGCCGTCGCCATCCGTATCGACCGTTCCTTCTACCGCATCTGGGATACCATCGTTATCGGAATCCAAATCGCGGTAATCCGGAATACCGTCACCGTCTGTATCCAGTGGTTGTTGCGGATTAGGCCCTTTTTCAACCGCATCTAAAATTCCATCATTGTCTGAATCTGTATCCAAATAATCCGGTGTTCCATCTCCATCAGTATCCAAAGGATGCAAAGGATCGATTCCTTTCTCCACGGAATCCGGAATGCCATCGCCGTCAGAATCTGGGTCTAAGTAATTTGGTAACCCATCCCCATCTGTATCCGTTATTCCTTCGACTGAATCGGGAATACCGTCACCGTCGGAATCCAAATCTTTGTAATCTGGAATGCCATCGCCATCAGTATCACGTGGCGATAGTGGATTTATGCCTTTTTCTGTTGCATCCGGGATGCCATCGCCATCCGAATCGGTATCCTTGTAATCCGGGATACCGTCGCCATCCGTGTCAACTGTGCCTTCCACAGCGTCAGGAATGCCGTCGCCGTCGGAATCTAGATCCAAGTAATTCGGTATGCCGTCGCCGTCTGTATCGATACTACCTTCCAACGCATCAGGAATACCATCCCCATCAGAATCAGTATCTAAGAAATTTGGTCGGCCGTCATTATCTGTATCTACGATACCTTCAGTCGAATCGGGAATGCCATCGCCATCGCTATCTAAATCGCGGAAATTAGGAATCCCATCGCCATCGGCATCGGCTGAACCTTCGATCGCATCGGATATGCCGTCGCCATCCGAATCCAAATCTTTGTAATCCGGTGTTCCATCGCCATCCGTGTCGCGTGTTCCTTCGACTGAGTCTGGAATACCATCGCCGTCGGAGTCCACATCGTATGGATTGGAAGCGCCGGTTCCGTCGGTATTCGGAGGTGTTAAGCCGCCATTGGCCGCTAACGGAACTCCTTGGGAATTAATAGCTCCATCCACTTTTCCGTCGGCATTTGCATCCGTTCCACCCGCTTCGATCACATCGGAAATGCCATCGCCGTCAGAATCTGTGTCCAAGTAATTTGGTATGCCGTCGCCATCAATGTCGCAAGGCATCACCGCTGGCGAACAAGCGGCATTCTCCACGCTATCCAAGATACCATCGTTGTCCGAATCCAAATCCTTGTAATCCGGAATGCCATCGCCATCCGTATCCGGCGCGACACCTGGTCCTTTCTCCACCGCATCTGGAATGCCATCACCGTCCGTATCGAAGGTAATCGTTAAAGCCAAAGTTGCCGAAGCCGTTCCGCCCGCACCATCCGAGATGTTGTAGGTAATGACAGGTAAAGTCCCCGCATAATTCAAGACCGGCACAAAGGTATAAGTACCATCGGCGTTCATCGTCACGGTTCCTACATTTGAAATCGTAGCTGTTTGGCCAGCAGGATACGTCGTACCGTTGATGACAAAGTCAACGACCGATAAGGTGCCATTTTCTACATCGGTATCATTTGTCAAGACATTGCCAGATAGATTGGCATTCACCTCACCCACCTTCGTGTCATTCACCGCCACCGGAACATCATTCACAGATGTTACGGTAATCGTTATGCTTCCTGGAGTAGTCAACTGTCCATCCGAAACCGTATAAATCACCGGAGGAACATTGCCAAAATAATTCGCCACCGGCGTAAATACATAAGCCCCAGAACTTGAAATCGTTATGGTTCCCACACCTGGAATGGTGGCCGTTTGGCCAGCAGTATAGCTAACGCCACCTACCAAGAATTGGGTAATGCTCAAAGTAGTTCCTTCCGGATCCGTGTCATTCGTCAAGACATTACCCGTCGCTGGCGTATCTTCCGGCGTGATGACCGTTTCGGAAACAACAACCGGAGCATCGTTCACGTTTTGAATGGTTACCATCAAAGTTCCTGTACTCGTACCGCCCGTGCCATCGGTTGCCGTGTAAGAAACAACCGGAACGGCTCCACTGTAATTTGGAACACCCGTGAATGAATATGTACCATCCGCATTGAGTACGAATGTTCCTACGTTTGGCAGGGAGACAATCGAACCTGGCGTATAAATCGTGCCATTAATCGTGAACTGCGTCACGGCTAAAGTTCCGCTTTCAATGTCTGAATCATTCGTCAATACATTGCCTGTTCCCGTGGTTCCTTCCGGTACCGTAATTACATCATTTACGATCGTTGGCGGATCGTTCACCGGCGTTACCGCCATGTTCAAGGTGGCATTCGCAGATGCACCCGAACCGTCAATGGCCGTATAGGTAATCGTAGGAACAGGACCAAAATAATTCGCCAAAGGCGTGAAAGTAAATGTTCCGTTGGCATTAATCACCAAGCTTCCTTTGCCTGGAATCGTTGCTGTTGTTCCTGCAGGATAGGTCGTACCGCCAACGCTGAATTGGGATACGCTAATAGGCGTTCCATCGGGATCGCTATCATTCGCCAAAACATTCCCCGTTATAGGCGAATCTTCTGGACCCGAAACGTTGTCGTCATTTACGGCGATTGGAGCATCATTCACAGCTGTTACCGTGATGTTCAAGGCCGCTGTCGCCACGCCACCTAAGCCATCCGTGATGGTATAATTCACCGCAGGAACCGTACCATTGTAATTCGCAAATGGCGTAAAGGTAAAGGCGCCGTTGGCTGCTACGGTGATTGTTCCCACGTTTGGAATCGTCGCCGTTGAGCCCGCTGGATAGGTCGTTGAACCCACCACAAAACTCACCAATGAAATCGCATCACCGTTTGGATCGGAATCATTCGTCAATACATTGCCAGATCTAGGAGTATCTTCCGTGGCTGTTACCGGATCATTCGTTGCGGTTGGCGGTGTATTCGTGTCGATCACCGTAATGTTCAACAAGCCAGTATCCGTTCCGCCATTTCCATCGCTAACGGTATATGTCACCGTAGGAACATTGCCCGAATAAGTTGGCTGAGGCGTAAATAGGTATGAACCATCCGCGTTCACCCGCATAGTCCCCACGTTCGGAATCGTAACCGTTGAACCTAAGGTAAATGGCCCCGTTACGCCTGCGATGCTATAGGAAGCAATCGTCAAGGTGTTCGATTCTGGGTCGGAGTCATTGCTCACCAAATTACCTGAAGCCGCTGCATTTTTACCTACCGTCGACGCATCATCCGTCGCCACCGGTGGCTCTGGAACATCACTTACCGTCATGATAAATGTTCCCGTTGCTGTTCCGCCGTTACCATCCGAAATGGTATAAGTGACTGTTGGAACCGTACCCACATATATTGGAATTGGTGTGAAGGTATAGGTTCCATCCGCATTGATGACTAAGGTTCCTACTCCTGGAATATTGGCCGCGGTACCGGCAGGATAGGTCACCCCTCCGATGCTGAATTGTGTCAACGTCAAGGTATTTCCGTCCACATCCGTGTCGGCACCGGTTAAGATATCGCCTGATTTCGCGCTGCCTTGCGGCGTTGTCGCCGTATCATTCGAAGCGACCGGCGCATCGTTGACCGCGGTAATGTTGATCGCTAAATTTGCTGTGGCTGTTCCGCCATTTCCATCGGAAATTGTATAGGTAACTGCCGAGAAAGCTCCATTATAATTCGCCGCTGGGGTGAAGGTATAGCTTCCATCTGCGTTTAATTGGAGACTACCCACGTTGGCAATGTTTGCCGTTTGACCCGCGGAATAACTTTGGCCACCAACGGTAAATTGCGTTAATGTCAAGGTATTTCCATCAACATCCGAGTCATTGGTTTTCACGTTACCAGACAAAGGCGTATCCTCGGGCGTGGTCGCTTGATCATTCACCGCCACCGGCGTATCGTTCACCGCAGTGACCGTAATGCTGAATTGGCCCGTCGCCGTATATCCTGCGCTATCCGTCGCTAAGTATGAAATGGCAGGAACGGTTCCATTATAATTCGCCAAAGGCGTGAAGGTGTATGTCCCATCTGCATTGACAACCAAAGTTCCCACATTCGGGATGGTGGCAGTCGTTCCAGCAGGATAGCTTACACCACCCACGGTGAATTGCGTCACCGATAGAGGATCACTTTCCGCATCGGTATCATTGCTTAATACGTTGCCTGTTGCAACTCCATCTTCCGCAATGGTATTGGCATCCGCCACGGCAACCGGTGGTGTATCCTGCGGTTGAACATAAACCGTTAAGGTCGAAGTCGCTGTTGCCGTTCCGTCGCTGACCGTATAGGTCAAAACAGGGGTTGTCCCCACATAGGTATTCAGTGGTGTGAAGGTATAATTACCATTCGCCGACACGACAAA
>CANGCD010000002.1 GCA_947452215.1 Cytophagaceae bacterium
CTTGATATTTTTTAACTAAACGGGCTATTTCTTCTGCGATATGACGGAATTGCTTGTGCCCCTCTTCGGTCTTCAAATTAATAATAGGCCTCAAGTGCAATTCACCTGAACCCGCGTGAGCATAGTGCACGCAATACAAATTATTTTCAGTAAGTATTTCGTTAAACTCCGCAATAAAGGCCGGCAAATCATTTACGTCTACCGCGGTATCTTCAATCACCGCCACAGCTTTTTCATCACCCGGCAGATTTGACAAAAGACCTAATCCAGCTTTCCGCAAATCCCAAACCTTTTTCACATCCCCACCCGTTACGAACGGAAAATGATAGCCTAAGTTTTCAGCTAACATCGCTTCCTCGACTTCTTTTGCTTGCTTTGCTAAATCATCTGCGTTGTCGGAACGTAGTTCAACAACCAAAATGGCACCAGGATCACCCTCGACAAAGAAGCGATTTTGCATCTGTTCTGCATTGGCTTTGGTGCATTCTAAAATATAATGATCCATCAACTCCGAAGCTGAGGGATTAAAACGCAAAGCAATTAAATTAGCGCGTAGGGCCTCATCAATCGTATTAAAATGCGCACAAACCAATCCTAAATGCGCAGGTGGCAAGGGGTCGACATGGACTTTGATCCGCGTCACAAAACACAGGGTTCCTTCTGAACCTGCTAAGAGCGCACAAAAATTGAAAGCAGGCCTGTCGGCCAAAAAAGCTTCCGTATTCAATAGCATATCCACCGCATAGCCCGTATTTCTTCGCTTGATGCTAGGCTTCGGAAATTCATCGTGAATATTCTTTTGATTTTTGGGATTCGAAAGGGCAGCCAGTGTTTGCGCATAAATGGTATGCAAGCGTGAACCGGGTTGCAATTTTTGAACGGTTTGATGCGGATCCTCTGCCTTAAATTGGACGAATGTTCCGTCCGACAAATATCCCTCAACTTCCAAAATATGATCACGTGTAGAGCCATAAATGACGGAATTCGAACCGCAGGAGTTATTCCCAAGCATCCCGCCGATCATGGCACGATTTGCAGTAGACGTTTCAGGACCAAAAAACAAGCCGTGCTTTTTCAACTCCACATTCAATACATCACGCACAACGCCGGGTTCGACCCAAGCATAAGATTCTGAGGCATTAACCTCCAAAATCCGATTGAAATGCTTCGATACATCTACGACCAATCCACTTCCAACCACCTGGCCCGCTAATGAAGTACCAGCTGTGCGTGGAATCAGCGGAATTTGATGTTGGTCGGCAAATTGAATCAAGGTCTCTATATCCTGAATTGTCTCCGGTATGGCAACGCCAAGCGGCATCTCCCGATAGGCAGACGCATCGGTTGCATACAAGGTTCGCATCACGTTGTCCGTGTACAAAGCACCTTGTAATTGACTTGCTAATTGATTGAGAACTTGAGCTTCCATGTACCTGAAATTATCGCTGAGCCTGCAATTTACACAAAGCAAGGGTTAGTAGCAATTGAGCAAGAATATAAGTCGACATGACCGCAAGGGAATTCCAAGGATATTCAAAATAAAACTTACCAAAAGCTAATAAACTGTCGGAAACCACAAATAAAAATGCACCCAAACGCAATGAAAGATATGAGATTTGAAAGGCAAAATACAACATCGAACCCAATGCCACCGCATACACAATCACCGGCGGAACTAAGGCAACTGGTAAGTTGGGATACAGGAATCCTAAAAATCCAATAACATAAAGAAGAACTGGAATTAAAAAATAGGACCTGCGCAAGGCACCTAACTGAATAAATTGCCGAATATAAGCAAACTGCATCACCAAAAATGATCCGAGCCCTAATTGGAAATAAAGCGCGCCATTACCAGGTAAAAGCAAAAAAACATCCCCTAGCCAAGCAAAAAACAAAGTAAATAGCAATCCATTCCGTGGAACGGATTGCATACCTGCAGTATAAACATAAGCCGCTAATAAGATCATCAGCAAAGGCTTCGTAACAAACCGCAATTCGTTACCCAAATAAGGAGCCATTAATTCCAAAAGGCCTACAACAACATAGCTGGTAAGAATCTTATTCCATTTCATAGGCCTAATGTATTTTAATAGCGATGGGGATTGTGTGCAAAATCAAACAACACAATGCGACGACCGTGTGCTCCTCTAATCAGAATAGAATCTTGACTTTGCAAATCAATGCGTTGAATATACTTGGCGTCCTCAGGCAAATAAAGATTGACTAATTGTGCATCCGAGGTATTATATACCCTTTTCGTCGTATCGCTTTTGACAAATCCAGCACTTTGTGCAGATGGATATACAATCGTGTCTCCAGCTTGATAAGTCGTCAAGATTTTGGAGGCTACTAAGGGATATGGATTAGGAGCCCGATGATTTGAGAAAGTATATTTTTGAGGTGCATCCGAGTAAAGAGCACTAAAAATCTCCACTTGGAAATACATTTGAATAAAGACATATAAACTCGCCAGTAGGCGAATCCAAATAGTTTGACGAAATAGGTGGCGTAAATAACCTACGGACACAAAAATACCCAAGGGCAATGCAAAGCTTGCATAGCGGATAAAATACCCCGTCGTTGTCCCGGCGTTGATTGCAGCAGCAATTAACACCACGATGGGTAACAGAATTTGAAGTAAACAAAATAAATAGAAAGCACTTAGTTGCTTATTTTCTACCTTAAGCCATCGGTATATACCATAGGCAAATATCAAAAGTGCCACGCCACCAAATCGATACCCCTTTTTTAGGTATATATCATTCGTCCAAAGAAACTGATCGCTTAGGATCGAAATCGTACGCTTGGATACATTCCCAAATGTACTAGGTTCAATCCAACCTTGAATAGGTCCATGCGCTTGAATGTAGGCAACATATTTAGCCGCAGCATCTGCTTGATAGCCAAGGAAATGTTGGCCAGGTCCAAATAAAATCCAACAAGCCATCGGAATTACAGCTACAATCCCACCCAACAGCATACTGAAATATAGTTTCTTAGACGGGAAACGTAAGGTTAAGTAAATTCCCTGCCCTACGAGAACCAAGGCGGTCAAATACGTTGAAAACAAAGCACAAAGCGTTGCCAGTATCCAGCCAACCAGGTATTTTCGCTTGAATGGTTCTTGTTGCTTGATTGCCAGTACCCAAAAGAAATAATTGGATAGGGTCGAGAAAAAAATGGATGTGGTGTAATTGCGTGCTTGCTGGCTGTAGATTACAAAAAAGGGTTCAATGACAGCGAATAATAAAACCAATAACTGCCAATTCCATTGCCCAGCAAACATTTTCCGATACCAATAAAAGAGCAACCAAACGGTGAGCAAATTAAACAACACGGATACGCTTCTGAATACTGTATCGGTATGACCAAAAAGTTGGGCAAACAATTTGAGCATCATATCATGCACCAAACTATTGCCACTCACATCTCCCCGCGCATCGGCATCTAACCAAGATGCAATGCCACGATCGGCCCAAAAATCCAAAGATGTAAATGTTTTCCCTTCTTGTAGTACGTCGGACATACCCCCAAAATTGGTATTCGCCACCCCAATCAGTATACTTTGTTTTTCATCCCCAAACAAACTGAAGTGATCGATGTGGTAAACGCGCAGGAATACAGCCAACAACATGAGCCCAACGAAGGCCAACAAGATGAAAATTTTGTTCTGCATTATCCAATCGGTTAAAATGAAAAATCACCTAATTAGCAAATTAGGTGATTTTCAACTGGAATCTAAATTATATTATGATCCACATGCCTCACATGCTTCTGGATTATCCAAAGAACATGCCATGTCGGCTTTGTTTTGCGCATCATCCGTTTGGAAAGACGCAGCTGCGGCTGCTTGAGCAGCATGCGCTGCATATTGCAATTCCGTTTCGTGAACGTCATTTGATTGCTCAATCGCCACATCTGCTTGCTTCTCAATGGTAAACTTAATCGCATCCGCTGCAGCCTTCGTACGCAAGTAATACATACCTGTTTTTAAGCCTAATTTCCACGCGTGGAAGTGCATTGATGTTAATTTACCAAAGTTCACATCTTGAATGTGTATATTTAAACTTTGTGATTGACAGATATAAGCACCGCGGTCAGCAGCCATCTCCAAGATGGTTTTTTGCTTAATCTCCCAAACTGTTTTGTAAAGCTCTTTCAAGTTTTGAGGAATCTCAGGGATGTTTTGAACGGAGCCATTCGCTGAGATTAGCTTGTTCTTCATCGTTTCATTCCACAAGTTCAACTTGATCAAATCTTTCAATAAGTGCTTGTTCACAACCGCGAACTCACCAGACAATACACGGCGTGCATAGATGTTCGATGTATATGGCTCAAAACACTCGTTATTTCCTAAGATTTGACTTGTCGAGGCCGTAGGCATCGGCGCAACCAATAAAGAGTTACGAACACCATGCTCCACAACTTGCTTGCGTAATTTGTCCCAATCCCAGTTGCCTGAAGATGGAGTCACATTCCACATATCAAATTGGAAAATACCTTTTGAGATTGGAGAACCTTCCCATGTTGAGTAAGGACCTTCCACCTTCGCTAATTCCATCGATGCTTCCATCGCTGCGAAATAGATTGTTTCGAAGATATCTTTATTTAATTGCTTCGCCTCATCAGATTCGAATGGCATACGCAACATAATGAACACATCCGCTAATCCTTGAACCCCTAAACCGATTGGACGGTGACGTAAGTTTGAATTACGTGCTTCAGGTACTGGATAGTAGTTGACATCAATAATCTTATTCAAGTTGATCGTCGCTGCTTTTGTTACTTCATACAACTTCGCGTGATCAAATTCCGACACCCCTTGCTCATTCGTTTGAATGTACTTAGGCAAAGCCAAAGAAGCTAAATTACAAACCGCCACTTCGTCTTTTGACGTATATTCCATAATCTCAGTACACAAGTTTGATGACTTGATTGTACCCAAATTCTTCTGATTCGACTTGTTGTTCGCATGATCCTTGTACAACATATAAGGTGTACCTGTTTCGGTTTGCGACTCTAGTACTTTAAACCAAAGCTCTTGCGCCTTAACCGTTGCACGCGCTTTACCTTCTAATTCGTATTTGTGATATAATGCCTCAAATTCTTCACCATACGCATCCGAAAGACCTGGACACTCGTGTGGGCAGAACAATGACCATTCCTCATTGCTTTCTACACGCTTCATGAACAAATCGGGAATCCACAAGGCATAAAACAAATCACGCGCACGCATTTCTTCCTTACCGTGGTTTTTCTTCAATTCCAAGAAATCAAACACATCTGCATGCCATGGCTCTAAATAAATAGCAAACGATCCTTTACGCTTTCCACCCCCCTGATCTACGTAACGAGCGGTATCATTGAATACACGCAACATAGGAATAATACCATTCGATGTACCATTCGTTCCTTTGATGTATGATCCCGTCGCACGTACATTATGAATGCTCAATCCGATACCTCCTGCCGACTGCGAAATCTTAGCCGTTTGCTTCAACGTATCATAGATACCTTCGATCGAATCATCCTGCATAGCCAACAAGAAACATGATGACATTTGAGGCTTCGGTGTACCTGCGTTAAACAAGGTTGGTGTCGCATGTGTAAACCAACGCTCAGACAACAAATTGTATGTATGAATAGCAGCTGCAATGTCAGTACCGTGGATACCTACAGCCACACGCATCAACATGTGTTGTGGGCGCTCAGCGATTGCTCCATCCAACTTTAATAAATAAGATTTCTCTAAAGTTTTGAAACCAAAGTAATCATAACCAAAATCGCGGTCATAGATAATCGCTTCATCCAGCTCAACCGCATTCTTCTTGATGATATCAAAAACCTCTTTCGAAAGAAGTGCTGCATTTTGCCCTGTCTTAGGATCAATGTACGTATAGAGACGCTTCATTGTTGCAGAAAACGACTTTAACGTGTTCTTATGCAGATTTGAGATGGCTATACGCGCAGCAAGTGTTGCGTAGTCTGGGTGCTTTGTTGTCAAAGAAGCCGCTGTTTCCGCTGCTAAATTATCCAATTCAGTCGTCTTTACCCCATCATATAAACCTGAAATAACCTTTCTTGCCACCTCTAAAGGCTGAACAAAAAATGGATCCAAGCTGTAGCACAACTTCTCAATGCGAGCTGTGATTTTGTCAAACTTGACAGATTCGCGACGACCGTCTCTTTTAATTACGTACATGTGTTTCTATAAATATAATATTAGAATAATCAATCTTGTACACCAGGACTAAACACAATAAGACACCGCCTAAGAATTTGCTTTTTCTTAATTTTATTAGACCTATTTAATGTTAAAACAGATCTGTTGGCGGTTTTGTTTTATTGCTTTTCGTAAGCTGAAAATTGAAGCACTTCCAGCGGCTTGGGCACTACGTAAAATTAGAAAAAAATGAGGGGCCGTGCAAACATTTATTCAAGCGAAAAAAGGTGAAAATAAACGCATATTTAAAATACACTATGACATTGCCCCAATGGTAAATCTACAGGCCGTATCCTTCTTGGAAAAGTACTATAAAATATTTTTTAAAAATTTTTATAGCACATTTTGACTTTGATTTTAGATAAAATTATATACGCGTACAATTTGTATTTATGTAGATAATAATTAATTTTGCATCCCGATTAAATGAAGTCCATTCCCAGGGATTTCCACTCATTTTAAAAATAGACGGCAGGGAATCGTCATTATTCAAACACAATGAAAAAAGATATCCACCCAGAATACAAAGAGGTTGTATTTCACGATTTATCAGCTGATTACAAATTCTTAACTCGTTCTTGCGTTCAAACAACAGAAACAACTGAATTCGAAGGAGCAACTTACCCAGTTTACAAACTAGAGGTTTCTTCACAGTCACACCCATTCTACACAGGTAAAAATGTGTTGTTAGATACAACGGGTCGTGTTGATAAATTCAACAAACGTTACGCGAAAAACTAGTATTCTTTATCGTATACAAAAAAAGCCTCATCATGACTTCATGTTGAGGCTTTTTCCGTTTATTTGCATTATGTGGAATACGAACCAATTACTTGATGACGAACAGATATGCCAACAACTCCGACCGCTCACGTACATACGTCATTTGAGTGATCTGTGGATTGGTTTATCCACCATTTCTACCAAATGGAATCATTACCAAAAGGACATACCGGCAGACACCTATATACTGGGATCCTTATTGCCAAACCCTTCCTTAATCAATAGCCTGCTTGAATTACCAGCCGAAACGGCTTTATATTGGAATAAGCAGTGGATTGCCTACCGCGCGAAAGCCCCGAGTAACAATCATACGCAAATTCAATACCTGAACGAAGAGCCTCACTTCATTCAGCATCCCGAAGCGCTATTAGATGCCAATAGCCAAGCCTTAATCGATGAAATTCAACCGAATTCCGTTGATCCAACAAAATATACCTCCCGCGGCAATACATTGATCCATCCCGAGAATTGCTACATCGATCACAGTGCAGAATTATCAGGATGTATATTAGATGCTAGCCATGGTCCTATTTACATTGGAGCAAAAGCAAAACTCCAAATCGGGACCTGTATCCAAGGTCCAGCTGCACTATTAGAAGGAAGCATCACCAATCTCGGAACAAAAATTAGGCCTTATACCACCATTGGACTCGGATGCAAAGTAGGTGGAGAAATAAGTGCGAGTTTAATCTTTCCCTACAGCAACAAAGCGCATGAAGGTTTCATAGGCAACTCCATTATTGGCTCATTCTGTAATTTAGGTGCATTGACGAGCTGCTCAAACGTACGAAACGACCTGAAAAATATACTATTATACGATTTTAGTACAAATAACTTACGCAACACCGAACGAAGCTCGTTTGGTGTTTTGATGGGCGATTACGTCTGCACTGGAATTCATACCAAATTCAATACCGGGACGGTAATTGGTAATCATTGCAACATCAGCGGCAGCCAATTTTTACCAAAATTCATCCCATCCCTGACTTGGGGAGAATTTCCAACGTTTACACCCTATCTTCCTGAACGGGCCGCCACCAATGCCGGATCATGGATCCGTGCCAAAAATCAAGAAATACCTGAAAATCTGCCGAGCATCATCCAACAAATTTGGAAAGCGGAGGCAAATGCCCGAAATTAGCTTATTCATTTTTAGGGAAAAACATGCGCTTTCAAGACATCCCCGGATTACAACAAACCAAGAAACAATTGAGCCAATCTGTTCTCAACGAGCACATAGCACATGCCCAATTATTTCACGGACCTTATGGGGGTGCCCAATTAGCCATGGCCATGGCATTTACCTCCTTTTTGTTTTGTACAAACCGACAAGGCGATGATGCTTGCGGGACCTGCCCCAGTTGCCAAAAAGTACACAAAGGCATACATCCCGACATAGTTTATTTATTCCCAAGTGTTACCACCAAAAAAGTAAAAGAGGCTGAATCTGACGCATTCCTTCCCGAATGGCGTGGTTTCATCACAGGTTCACTCTTTCGCACCTTACCTGATTGGCTTTCCGCCATGGGGGCAGAAGGGAATAAACAGGGCAATATTCCCGTGGAAGAGACCCGTAAACTTCTTGGAAAAATTAGCTTAAAACCCTTTGAAGCACCTTTTAAAGTGGTTATCCTTTGGAATCCGGAATCCTTGAATTTATCCTCTGGAAACGCATTACTTAAAACGCTAGAAGAGCCCCCAAGCTCAACTTTATTTTTATTGGTTTGCTCAGATGCTCAAAAACTGCTCACAACCATACTTTCCAGAACCCAACGCATTGCCATTCAAGCCGTTGATGAAGCTTCTTTAGCCGAATTCCTCGTTAAAGAAACCGGCACAACACTCGAAAATGCACAAAATTTAGCCATCAGTTGCGAAGGAAATATCGCTTGGGCACTCGAAAAAGGTAAGTCGGAAAACTTGAGTACTTCCACATGGTTTGCCGACTGGATGCGTGCCGTATATCAAAAGAATTTAAGCAAATTGGTAGGCTTAGCGGACCAGTTTGATGGACTAGCAAAAGAAGATCAAAAAAGCTTATTAGAGTACGCATTGCACATTTTTCGTCAATGTTTATATCAAATTTCAGACGCTCCAAGTTTAATAAAAGCACTAGAAAAAGAGAAAGCATTCATTTCGAATTTCTCAAAGACCTTGAATCGAAAATCCATCGAGAAAATAAGTGAAAAAGTGTCCACAGCGCATTACCATCTCGAAAGAAATGGTCGGGCCAAAATGATTCATTTGGATTTATCTTTACAAATAATTCGCATCGCAAATGCCAGCAAATAGACCTATTCGAATTGGGACACGAAATTCCGCCTTAGCTATGTGGCAAGCAAGGTATATCGCTGGTTTATTGGAACAAGCCGGACACGCCGTTGAAATCATTGATATCGTAACCATTGGAGATAAAATATTAGACCGATCTCTTTCTAAAATTGGAGCGAAAGGGGTTTTTACAGAAGAATTGGAAACCATGCTTCGGAACGGAGAAATTGACATAGCCCAACATTCCGCAAAGGATTTGCCATCTACATTGGCAGAAGACCTTCCTTTAATTGCCTTCACCAAGCGTGAGGCAGCGCATGACGTTGTCTTAAGTTTGAATCCGGACTTCCGACTCTCATCCAAAATGGGAGGTGTTGTAGGAACGTCTAGTACACGTCGACGCGCCATGTTGGCAAAAGAATTCCCACAACACCAACTTGTTGAGATGCGTGGAAACCTTCAGACAAGATTAGAAAAATTACAGCGTGGAGCCTGTGATGCTATGCTATTAGCTTATGCGGGAGTTCATCGCATGGGAATGGAAGAATACATTGTGGAACATTTGGACCTCGACAGGTTTACACCAGCAGTTGGACAAGGTTCTGTAGCGATTCAATGTTCATCTCAACTCGCATCAGAATTACAAACAGCTATTCGCAATATATGCAACGATGTCGCCACAGAAACCTGTTTGTTGGCAGAAAGGCATTTACTAGCCCAATTGGATGGGGGCTGTAGTGTCCCGGTGTTTGGCCATGCCAAATTGCATCCAGATGGAATTGCATTGAAGGGAGGCGTATTAGGTTTACAAGGAGAAGTTGAAATGTACGCAAGCGCAATCGGCTATGATCCCCAAAATGTAGGTATGAAGGTCGCTCAAGATTTGATTGAACAAGGAGCTCAAAAGCTACTACAAGACATTAGGAAACAGTTAGCATCATGAAAAAAACCATTCTTATCACGGGATCGAATGGCCTGCTTGGGCAAAAATTAGTCGACTTACTCAGCAAAGCGGCTGGGGTAAATTTAATCGCAACGGCACGCGGTGAAAATCGATTGCCAAACCAAGATGGATATACGTATCAATCATTGGATATTACAGACCCTAAAGCTGTAGAAGATGTTTTCACGACCTATAAACCCCATATTGTTATCCATACGGCGGCAATGACAAATGTGGACACCTGTGAAAGTGATCGCTTAGGGTGCGAAGCACTGAATGTCAAAGCTGTGGAATACATCGTGTCGGCCTGCGCTAAACATCAGAGCTTTTTATGTCATTTATCGACTGATTTCATTTTCGATGGAGAGGCAGGTCCCTATGACGAGGATGCAATCCCAAACCCTATCTCGGTGTATGGTGAAAGCAAACTAAAAGCGGAACAAATCATTCAAGCCTCCTCAATTCGTTGGGCCATTGCGCGCACCGTCTTGGTTTTTGGCATAGTTCCCGACATGAGCCGAACCAACATCATACTATGGGTCAAAAAATCACTCGAGGAAGGCAAACAAATTAATGTTGTAACGGATCAATTTAGAACCCCTACACTTGCCGAAGATCTAGCCATAGGTTGTTGGCTCATCGCCCAACATGAAGCTGAGGGAATATTTAACATTTCCGGTGAGGAATTATTAACACCTTACGAAATGGCAATCAAAACTGCTGAATTCTATCATTTACCCAAAGATTTAATTAAGCCTGCGGATTCGTCCACCTTCTCACAACCTGCCAAAAGACCCCCTCGAACAGGTTTTATATTAACGAAGGCGAAGAGCATCTTAGGCTACAAACCTAGAACATTCAGTGAAGGTATCGCTTTGATGGCAACACAAATCAAATAAAAAAAGGTCGTCCATTGAGACGACCTTTTTCAGGTAATTATTTCATGCTTTACTCCTCCTCCGTTTGGGAATTGATATCCAAAGGTGCTTGTGGAATAATTTGAATGGAACTTTCAACTTGCTTAGCAACATCCTTGTTCTCCTCTTGCAAGGTTTCCCAAAGTAAATCCTTCAATTCTTGAATACCCGTATTGGTAACCGAAGAAATGAAAACTAAAGGTAGATCTTTGGGAAGGCTCTCGCGCATTTCCTCTTCCATTTCAGGAATGGATAGATCCATTTTAGAGACTACGAGAACACGACGTTTATGAAGTAATTCGGGGTTGTATTTTTCTAATTCACCTACGAGAATTTGGTATTCATCGCCCCAATTTTCCGTATCCGAAGGAATCAAGAAACATAGAATTGAATTCCGCTCGATATGACGCAAAAAGCGTAAGCCGAGGCCTTTGCCTTCAGCAGCCCCTTCGATAATCCCAGGAATATCGGCTACCACAAAGGATTTATAATCCCGGTACGCGACCACTCCCAAATTAGGCACTAAGGTTGTAAATGGATAATCCGCAATCTCAGGTTTAGCAGCAGAAAGTACAGATAAAAGGGTGGATTTACCAGCATTCGGGAAACCAACTAATCCAACATCCGCTAACACTTTTAATTCCATAATGACCCAACGCTCGAGACCCGCTTCACCGGGCTGCGCGTGTCGAGGGGATTGGTTCGTGGAAGACTTAAAATGGGTATTCCCTAAGCCACCCCGTCCACCAGGTATTAACAATACTTTTTGACCTTCTTCGGTGACTTCGGCAAGAAATTCATTGGTTTCGGCATCCTTCACAATGGTTCCGAGGGGAACTTCGATGTAGATATCTTCCCCTTCTAAACCAGACCGACGACCACCTTCGCCCCCTTTACCATTATCGGCAATAATATGTTTTTGAAATTTCAAGTGGAGCAAAGTCCAGTGTTGGCTATTTCCGACAATATAGACATGTCCTCCCCGACCGCCATCACCGCCATCCGGACCGCCTTTGGGAACGTGTTTTTCTCTTCTAAAGTGCGAAGATCCACTTCCCCCACGCCCTGAACGTAAGTTGATTTTAACGTAATCAATGAAATTTGATGTCATATTTTAGTCATTAGTCGGCAGTCCGAAGTCAAAAGTCCGGAGTCATTTCAAACACCTCCTACCTCTTAACTCTTAGTTCTTAGTTCTTAGTTAACTCTTACTTCTTTTCAACAATGGAAACGATTTGTCCGTAAATTTCCTCGATTTCACCAACTCCATTAATGCTAGTAAATTTACCTTGTTGGGCATAAAAATCGGCCACAGGAGCTGTTTTTTCAGTATATTCTTGAACACGCTTTCGGATTAAATCTTCATTTTGATCATCCGGACGTCCCGATGTTTTACCACGAGATAGTAAACGTTGCGTCAATTCTTCCTCTTCTACTTCCAAAGCAATCATTTGTTGGATACTCACGTTATGTTGAGCCAATAAGGTATCCAAAGCTCCTGCTTGAGCAACTGTACGCGGGAAGCCATCGAAGATAAATCCAGCAGCAGATTTATTTTCATTTAATTTGTTGTCAATCATCCCGATTACCACAGCATCCGGAACTAAAATCCCTTGATCCATCAATTTCTTGGCTTCCAAACCTAAGCTTGTTCCTGCAGAAATTTCCGCACGCAATAAATCACCTGTAGATAAGTGAATTAACCCATATTGCTCAATCAATTTCGCCGATTGAGTTCCTTTCCCTGCGCCTGGAGGGCCAAACAATACTAAGTTTAACATAATCATTTTGTTAAATAAATGCAAAAGACAAAGGTAAGGAAAGCTAAGAGATTTACCTATGTTCAATTCGCTAATTACCTGATTATTAAGAAATAATGACCATTTAAAAAATATTTACATTTTTTTAAAAAAAAATCATAAAACAGAGTAGCACAGAATGAAATATTTTATATATTGGACCCACAAAGTCGACGAAATCTGTTTTTTCGTCGATTATCACTCAAACCTCTTATTTTATGAAAAACAATTTCTACGTAAGCAGAGTGGTCTTTCTAATGGCTTTCATGTTAACCTTATCATGGGTTGCCTTTGGTCAAGACCGAAAAGTTACGGGTAGTATCCAAGACGCGAATGGCGGTGGTATTCCCGGTGTTTCTGTTGCAGTAAAAGGTACCTCAACAGGTACAACAACAGATGGAAATGGAGCTTTCTCCATTAATGTAAAAAGCGGTAACGCTGAATTAGTCATTACTTCGGTAGGCTATGTATCAAAAAGCGTTGCAGTTGGAAACCGTACATCCATTACAGTTAAGTTGGATGAAGACGTTAGCCAATTGAGCGAGGTCGTTGTGACAGGTTACTCATCCCAACGTAAAAAAGACATTACGGGAGCGGTATCGGTTGTAGGTGCAAAAGAACTGAATGCAGTTCCTACGGCATCCGTGACTCAAATGTTACAAGGTCGTGCCTCAGGTGTTACAGTGGGTAATGACAACTCACCAGGTGGTGGTACGATGGTTCGTATCCGTGGTTTTGGTTCGATCAACAATAACTCCCCTTTATATGTCATTGATGGCGTTCCTACACAAGGTACATTGAACCAGATTAACCCAGCGGATATCGAGTCCATGCAGGTATTGAAGGATGCGTCTGCAGCCTCTATCTATGGTGCTCGTGCTGCGAATGGGGTTGTGATCATCACAACAAAACGTGGTGGAGAAGGAGAACCCAAAATTAACTTCGATATGTATACAGGAACTCAAGATGTTGGTAAAACACTTGATTTGTTGAATACGAAAGAATTAGGACAATACTACTACGAATCTGAAATAGGTGCTGGAAAGCCTGCAGGAACATCTCCTTCGGCACAATACCGTTTCGGTGCTGATGGTTCTCAGACGATTGCGGATTACATTTATCCAAACGTCTATGGAGAGCTTCCAGCTAATTACACGTACACGAATGATATTGCAGATCCTAACTTAGGGAAAACAGCATTCAACATTACGAAAGCGAATAAAGAAGGTACAGATTGGCAACATGCGATTTTTGGACCAGCTAAAATTTCCAACTATCAATTAGGCGCAACGGGTGGATCGAAAAATGGCAAATATGCTATTTCCGCAAGTTATTTCAACCAAGATGGTATTTTGAAATACACAGGTTATTCACGTTACTCGGTTCGTGCGAATACAGAGTTCAAGCGTGGAAAATTAACGTTTGGAGAAAACTTCACAGTAACGTACGATGAAAAAATCGGGGTTCCAGCAGGAAACAATAACGAATCAAATCCAATTTCTTTTGCGATTCGTGTTCAACCGATTATCCCAGTATTTGACATCACAGGCGGTCCACGAGGATTAGGCGGAACAAACACATCTGATTTAAATGGATTTGCAGGTTCAAGAGGTTCTAACTTAGGTAATGCACCAAACCCATTGGCTCGCCAATGGAGAGAGAAAGATAACCCATTAAAAGGTTCTCACATCTTCGGTAACGTGTTTACTGAAATTGAATTGATTAAAGACTTAAAAGCTCGTACGAGTTTAGGTTTTGAATACAACAACTATAACCAATCGGTGTATTTAAACCGTGATATTGAAGCAGCTGAGCCTCGTTCATCAAACAGCTTAACGGTTTCCAATAGCTATGACCGTACGGTTACTTGGTTTAATACGTTGAATTACAATAAGACCTTAGGCGATCATACCGTCAATGTTTTAGTAGGTACTGAATCCGTTTCTACCTATGGGTTTGGTTTCAATGCTGCACGTTCAAACTTTGCGTTTGATGATTTATCTTACCGCTATTTGAACAATGGTTCTGCCGCAGGTCTTTCTAATGCAGGTTCAGGCGCAACTATTACTGCCTTATTTTCGCAATTCGGAAAAGTTAACTATGCATACAAAGATTTATTGTTAGCTGACTTTACGATTCGTCGTGATGGTTCATCTCGTTTTGCACCGGATTATCGTTATGGTATCTTCCCTGCATTCTCATTGGGAGCTCGCTTAACAGAATTGGCTTTCATGAAGGATCTTACATTCGTAAATGAATTAAAAGTTCGTGGAGGTTGGGGTAAAACGGGTAATCAGTTAATTCCAAACGTATACAATGCTTACACATTATATACTCCAAATCCGGATAACAACGCATACGATATTTCAGGATCTGGTAACTCGATTGCGACTGGTTTCGATATCGCACAATTTGGTAACACAAATGGTCGTTGGGAAACAAATACATCAACAAACATTGGTGTGGATGCGAGTTTCTGGAATAATAAATTGGATGTTAACTTAGACTGGTACACACGTACAACATCCGATATGTTAACACAGGTGCCTATCCCAAAAACAGCTGGTACGGCAACAATTCCTTATGTAAATATTGGTGAAGTAAATAACACAGGTATTGACATCAACGTGACTTACCGCGATCAAATTGGTGATTTGCGTTACAGCATCACAGGTCAATATAGCCAATACAAAAACAATGTAGTTAAGTTGAATGATGACCCGAATGCAACTGTATTTGGTTTCTCAACTCGACTTCCTGCAATTTCTGTTACAAAAGCAGGATTGCCAATCGCAAGTTTCTACGGTTACATTGTGGACGGTGTAATCAAAGACGATGCAGAGGCAGCTGCTGCTCCTAAATTCGGATCATATACACGTGCGGGTGTATTTAAATTCCGTGATGTGAATGGGGACGGTGTTATTACTGCTGCAGATAAAACAATCATCGGTAACCCTCACCCAGATTTCACTTATGGTATCAACGTGAATCTTGGGTATAAAAACTGGGATTTAACCGTATTTGCGCAAGGTGTTCAAGGTAACGAGTTATTCAACTACCAAAAATACTGGACGGACTTCAACACATTCCAAGGTAACCGTTCAAAAGACATGTTATACAACTCTTGGAAGAAACAAGGAGATGTAGCATTGCTTCCACGTTTGAACTCAAATGATGGAACGAGTCAGCAAATCTCGTCATACTTCGTAGAAGATGGATCTTACATGCGAATCAAGAATATTCAATTAACCTATACGGTTCCTAAAGTATTCTTAAGCAAGATTAAATTAAGCTCTTTACAAGTGTATGTACAAGGTCAAAACTTGTTCACATTCACGAAATACAAAGGCTTGGATCCAGACGTCAACTTGAGAGCTTCGGGTAATGATAACCAAGATATCCATATGGGTATCGATGAAGGTGCATTCCCAGTTGCTAAATCATACAATGTTGGTTTAAGAGTAGGATTTTAATTAGAGATATCATTTGAAAATAAATCAGATATAAAATGAAAAAGTTAATCATAATCGCATCATTAGTCGCGACAGTCGGTGTCAACTTTTCTTGTTCAGATAGTTTCTTCGCAATCGAGCCGCAAGGCGCTGCTTCGTTGACGTCATTAAGCAACAAGAATGGGGTAAACGCCTTATTAATTGGAGCCTACTCCCTTATGGATGGAGTTGGTGCTGGAAATACCGGACGTCAGTCCACGATTTCAAATTACGTTTTTGGCGGTATCACTTCGGGTGATGCGGTAAAAGGAACGGATATTGGTGATCAGCCAGAGCAAGAGTATATCGAGCAGTTCAACTGGCTTTCTGACAATACATATTTCTTAGGAAAATGGCAACATTCATATGACGGCGTTGCTCGTGCAAACGAAGCCTTGATGCTAGCCAAAAGTGCAGATGTAAAAGACATGACTGATGCGGAAAAAACGCAAGTCGTGGCTGAATCACGTTTCTTACGTGGTCACTTCCATTTCGAAGCGAAGAAAATGTGGAACATGGTACCTTACATTGATGAGAATATCTATAAGCGTGATGATCCGAACTCTACGAAAGTGCCTAATGACAAAGACATTTGGGCGAACATCGAGGCGGACTTCAAATTTGCGGCAGATAACCTTCCAGCAACACAAGCACAAAAAGGTCGCGCTACGAAATGGGCTGCAAAGACGTATTTAGCAAAAGCTATGCTTTTCCAAAAGAAATATGCTGAGGCTAAAGCGTTATTGCTAGATGTTTATGCAAACTCTGGCAAGAAATTAATGCCAAACTTCCATGATAACTACCGTAACATCACGAACAACAATGCGGAATCAATTTTCGAAATTGAATTCTCTGTAAATGATGGTTCTACAGGTAATAATGGTAATGCAGGAGATAACTTGAACTGGCCTTATTCTGCAAACTCCCCAGGTCGTGGATGTTGCGGGTTCTATTTACCTTCACAAAACTTAGTAAATTCATTCAAAACAACTTCGGATGGTTTACCAATGCTTGGTGCTAAAGCTGATGGTACAGCAGATACATACAACGCCGTTGACGTACCTAATGATGAAGGATTAAAATCAAATCAGGCCTTCTCATTGGACAAAACAGTCCCTGTAGATCCACGTTTGGATTGGACAGTAGGTCGTCGTGGAGTTAACTTCTTGGATTGGGGCCAAATGCCAGGATATGACTGGATTCGTAATCAAAACTATTCAGGTCCATACATCGGTAAAAAATGGATGTACTATTTAGCAGATGAAGGAAGTTCGACACACTCGACGAATAAACGTGCGGTGAACAACAACTATCGTTTATTGAAAATGTCTTCAGTAATCTTGTGGTTGGCAGAATGCGAGGTAGAATTAGGCAATTTGGCGGAAGCTGAAAAATATGTCAACTTAATCCGTAACCGTGCAAAAACAGGTTCTGTACAAGATGCAAGCGTAAACTATGTGGTTAATCCTTATCCTACGGGAACATTTGCTTCCAAAGGAAAAGAATTTGCTCAAAACGCTGTACGCATGGAAAACCGCTTAGAGTTTGCCATGGAAGGTCACCGTTTCTTCGATTTAGTTCGTTGGGGTATTGCTGAGCCTTACTTAAACAAATATTTGAAAGAAGAATCTGTTAATGGTACAGACATAACTGGAAGAACCTACAACAAACGTGGATACCTAGCTGGTAAAACGTTCAAAGCAGGTAGAAATGAATATTTCCCTCTTCCAAATGATGAGATTCTAAATTCGCAAAAAGCGGGTGCAGCTACTTTAAAGCAGAACCCTGGTTATTAATTTGTTTTTCATATTGCATAAAAGTCAGGACTTCGGTCCTGACTTTTTTTTTGCTCAAAAGGCAAAGATTTCGACTATATTTGAAAAAAAATAAATTCAATGCTCCCTGAAAATTTAGACCAAATTATCCAACAACGCAGATCCAATCGCAGATTTGACGACAATACACCTGTTGATGATTCCGTAATCGAACGAAGTTTAAAACGTGCAATCCTATCCCCCAACAGCAGTAATATGCAATTGTGGGAATTTCATTGGATTCAAAATGCAGAAAAAAGAACTGAATTTCACGAATTGTGCTTAGGACAATCAGCAGCCAAAAATCCGCCGCACTTGGTGGTCTTTGTTACCCGACAAGACAAATGGAAGCAACGGGCCCAATGGAATTTAGACCGAATCAATGAAGGCCTACAAGGCAAGGAGCCCGGAAAGCTTGAAAAACGCGGTTTACAATATTACAGCCAACTCATGCCATTACTTTACCGCCAAGACATTTTCGGTATATTCACGTTAATTCGTAAAGGCATGTGCTTTTTTATGGGTCTAAGAAAGCCTTTCATGCGCTTTGGCGGAAAAGCAGACCAACGTGTCATGGTACATAAATCATGCGCATTGGCGGCTCAAACGTTTATGTTGTCAGTCGCAGCTGAAGGCTACGATTCTTGCCCGATGGAAGGATTCGATGCAGTCCGTGTGAAAAAAGCATTGAAATTACCTGCAGGTGCTGAAATCAATATGATTATCGCCGTAGGAAAAGGTACACCTGAAGGAATTTGGGGAGAACGCTTCCGCGTTCCATATGATGATGTTGTCGTTAAATACTAAAGACAATCTACATCGGGAATAATCTGTACGCCCTTGAAAACGGGCTTACTTGGCAATTCATCTAATACTAATCGTAAATCCACTTTAAATTGGGCAAGGGAAACCCCCTTTTCCAATTTAATCAGGATTTCCATCACAAATTGATTTCGAATTCGTTCGATAAGCGGACGCTCCGGTCCTAATATACGTCCATGCCCATATTTTTCTTTTAGTTGTGCACCGAGGGCAAGTGCTGCTTTCTCTACATTTGTGGATTCCATGTGACGTAAAGTCAACTTAATCAAACGCACAAAGGGTGGATATGCATAGCCTTCCCGCTCTACAATCTCATCCGCATACAATGCTGCATAATCTGCATCCTGAATAAACTGAAATAAACGGTGAGATGGCTGATTCGTTTGTATGTAAACCTGTCCCTGGACATCTCTTCTGCCTGCTCGGCCAGCAACTTGGGTAATCAATTGAAACGCGCGCTCATGCGCTCTGAAATCCGGAAAATTGATAATCCGATCGGCATCAAAAATCGCTACCGTCGATAGACCTTCAAAATCAAGGCCTTTGGCCACCATTTGAGTCCCAACAAGTATATCGATATTTCCAGATTGAATCTCGCTTAAAAGGCTATTAAATGCCGTCTTCGAGCGTGTGGTATCTAGATCCATCCGACCGATTCTCGCATCCGGTATCAATAATTGTAATTCCTCCTCAAGTTTTTCCGTTCCATAGCCCATGGTTTTTAAATTCGTTCCACCACATGCGGCACAACGGCGTAACAATCCTTCTCGATAGCCGCAATAATGACAACGCAATTCCTGATCCTTGGCATGGTAGGTTAAACTCACGTCACATTGATTACATTCAGCAATCCAATCACAATCCTGACACTGAATATAAGGCGAATACCCGCGTCTATTTTGGAATAATAAACTCTGCTTGCCTTGCTGGAAATTTTCCTCCAACATGCGTACTAAATCCAATGAAAACCCACCGTTCATTTGTTTCATTTTGGTGGCATACTTCGTGTCAATCAAGGTCAACTGAGGCAATTGAGCCTTCCCGAAGCGTTCCATCAAGGTCACAAGCCCATATTTACCTTGTTTGGCTTGGTAATAGGTCTCGATGGACGGAGTGGCTGAACCCAGTAAAACCTTTGCATTTTGTTGGCCAGCCAGCACCATCGCTACATCACGCGCGTGATAACGCGGTGCAGGATCAACTTGCTTAAACGAAGACTCATGTTCCTCATCAACGATAATAAGTCCCAAACGCGAAAAAGGTAAAAAGACAGACGACCTTACCCCCACCACAAACGGATATTTCCCTTCCACAATGGATTTCCAAACTTCCACCCGCTCATTGTCGGAGAATTTTGAGTGATAAATCCCCACCTGCTCCCCAAATATCTTTTTCAAACGAGCCACAATTTGAGTAGTCAAGGCAATTTCTGGTAACAAATACAAGACTTGATCTCCATTAGCCAATGCTTCTTGAATTAGGCGTATATAGATCTCCGTTTTACCACTACCCGTAATTCCATGCAGAAGGACGGTGTCTTTCTCTTGGAATTGCTGCAGAATGGATTGATAAGCCTTTTCTTGCGGGGCATTTAACTCAAAACTTGCCGGAATAAAATCATCCGCGTCCGTTCCAAACCGAGAAATTATTATTTCGAACGATTCAAAATATCCGTTTTTGATGAGCGTTTGTAAAGCGCTTTCCGATAATCCCGCTTGGGTAAAACTGGATTTCGCTAAACCGCGTAGATTCGCCTCAGCATCCCGCATGACCGGAATAAATTGTAAATAATGTAAAAGGATACTGATTTGCTTTTGTTTGGATTCTAGTTGGCCTATTAAAGCCGTCACAGCCTCCTTACTCGCATACGCCGATGCCAATCGAATGCGACGTTGCACTTTGGGCGTATAGCGATCTTTTAATTCATCAAAGATCAAAATGGCCCCTTTCCCAACCATGGATTTGATGTGGTGGTAAGGACTTTTTACTTCTGCCACACGGGCAACCTCATCGTAGGTTAAAGCTCCTTTTTCTTGAATGGCTTGGTAAATGAAGCTTTCCTTTTCCGTTAACTCCGAAACTTGCTGGAACTCCGGGTGGACTTGCACCTTAGACTGACTGGAGATTTTCAATCCGGCGGGTAAAGCAACTTGAAAAACCTCCCCCGGATAGCACATGTAATAATTCGCAACCCATTGAAAAAGTGCGATTTGAGACGCTGTTACTAACGGGGATTCGTCTAAAATTTCGAGAATGTATTTGGCTTGATATTGTTTCGGGGGGTGATGATGTACGCTGACAATGACAGCTGTCAATACTTTCGTGCTCCCAAACGGAACTACGATGCGCAAGCCTGCCTCAACGACACTCGCCCATTGGCGGGGAATTCGATAGGTAAAATAGCGCGGAATGGGCAAAGGAAGCAATGCGTCAACAAAAACTGTTGATTCCTCGGATTCAAAAAGTACGGCAGATTCCCCCATAATAAGCTACAAATAAACAGAAAGTTCAGGAACGGAACAAGTCACTATTTCCAAGAAAGTGTTTGTATTAAATGCAGCGCATCTTGCTTTAAAAAGCGAATGATCGGAGCCAATGAATCGTTTTGTGTGGCCGTTTTTACATAAATAGCACCGCGTAAAAAGTGCTTGGTACTATCTGTAGTGAAAAATTGTAATGAGGTTGCCACCTCCCCATTCAATTCAATCAAACCAGCCTTCCGTCCATCCGCTGTTGTCATGACATAATCATGAATCCCAGCTGCCTTTCCCTGGTGCTTGTAAGCCAAGGCAAATGAATCATTAATAAGCGCCTTCAATTTCTGTTGGTCCCCTCCTAGGGATTTATACGTAATTTGAATAAAAGCATCCCAACGCGGATAATACAAGTAAATCCAATGAGGTTCCGCCTTAAATATTTCTTTTTTATTGCCAATGGTGACCGTATCTGGAATAACTTTGGCATAGGCCGACATCTCAAATTGATAGGGATGACCAGCTTCTAAAGGGATATATTTTGCAGATGGCAACTCGATTCGATTGTAACCTTTAGGACGTGGTACATCGCCAACTTGCTTTTGCTCGCATGCGAGTAAACTACCTACAATACTAAAAACTACAAGATATCTCATCATAACTATTGAGACATATCGACACCGTGATAGTCCAGCAATGTTTGTTGGATCTTTTGAAACACTTGCTCCCGCAAAACAGGTAAATCCTCTTGGGTCAATCCTTTCGTTTCGATTGGCGCGTGAATTCGAACGCGAATAACGCCCGGTTTGAGTACCAAAAGGTCATCATCTAACAATTGATAATTATTCAAAAAGGTAATGGGTAAGACCGGAACTTGCTGTTGGATTGCCATCGCAAACGCCCCATCCTTCAGCGGAGAGGACATAAATGGGAAATTATTGGATGTAATCCCACCTTCGGGAAAGATGATGATGCTCCTTTTGGATTGTAAAGCGCGAATGGACTTGCCGAGCGTAGCGGAACGACTTGCTCGGTCACCCCGATCTACGAGAATATTCAAGCCGGCATATAGATATCCAAATAAAGGAACTTTCTTAATGGAGCTCTTTCCAACAAAGGAAAAATAATTGGGGAGAATCTTGACGAAAGCGGGAATATCTAAGTAGGAAAAATGATTCGCACAAAAGACATAAACCTGTTTAGGATCTAATTTTTGTTCTGAAACAACTTCAAAACGTAAGAATCCGAATGCGAAAAACAAGCGCGACCAAAGGCGAACCAATTTATGTGCATAACGCTTCGTTTCCTTATGCTGCAAGCAAATTACCATAAATGGATAAAGTGCAAGAAACCAGCTAATAAACCAAAAACCGGTCCATACAGAGTATAGACCGATTAGCGGATTTGATAAATAAGGATTTTTTTTCTTCATGGGTAAACCCTGAAATTTATTCTACGATACCCAATTGAACCGTATTGGTTTTCTTTGTTGTATGCGCAGGTATGGAAAGCGTCGTAACAAAAACATCACCTACAGATAATAATTGTTCCTTTTTCAAACGATCAACCATGCCTTGAACCGTTTTCTCAGCACTCTCCGATGCAGCATCGTAATAAAATACTTTCACACCCCAAAGCAAGCCCATGGTAGACATCAACTGCTTATTGTTGGTAAATACATACAAATCAGCTTTTGGACGGTGAGCAGATAACTTAAATGCAGTTTGACCCGAATTGGTAATGCAAAGAATGGCTTTGGCTTTCGAGTCACGTGCCAAGCGGCAAGCTCCCGAAATCAAACGATCTGTTAACGTAACATTAGGTGTATTCGCTAATGCGTGATTTTTGAAATAAATGGCAGCTTCATCACCTTTGATAATTTCAATGGCATTTTGTTGTTCTTCAACAATTTCGTGAATGTGAGCCATTGTCTCAACTGCCTTGATGGGATATGCACCCGAAGCAGATTCACCTGATAACATCGTTGCAGATGCACCTTGTAATACGGCATTAGCAACGTCAGACGTTTCAGCACGCGTGGGAACCGGATTTGTGATCATGGACTCCAACATCTGTGTAGCCACGATAACAGGCTTACCAGCGGCAGTACATTTCTCAACCATTACCTTTTGTAAATAAGGAACAACAGCACCGTCCATTTCAACACCAAGGTCACCACGTGCAACCATAATGGCATCCGTCGCTTCAATGATCTCATCCAAATTATCGATCGCCTCTGGCTTTTCGATTTTTGCAATCACCTTCGCAGTTTTACCGTATGCTTTGATTTTATCTTTGATATCCCAGATATCAGATGCTTTGCGCACGAATGACAAGGCAATCCAATCAACTCCATGATCCAAACCAAAATATAAATCGGCTGTATCTTTTTCAGTCAAACATGGTAAAGAAACTTTAGTTCCAGGAAGGTTAATCCCTTTCTTCGACTTCAAGATTCCTCCGTAAATTACCTCTGTTACAACTTCTTTTTTCTCTTTATCAATCGATAATACTTTAACTTCTAAGTTACCATCATCCATCAAAATACGCTCACCTACGTTTACGTCTAAATACATGGATGTGTACGTTGTACCAACCTTCTCAGATGTACCCAAAAGGTTTTCATCCATCGCAAAGATTAATTGCTTGCCCGCTTCTAACGGCACCCCATTATTCTCCACCAATTGTGTACGAATTTTAGGACCTTGTAAGTCTTGTAATACCGTAAGATTCAAGCCTAACTCATCGCTAATCGAACGAATTGTCTTTAAACGTGCTAAATGATCTTCATGTGTTCCATGAGAAAAGTTTAGACGGAAGATATTCACTCCTGCTTGAGCTAATTGGATTAAAGCTTCTCTTGTTTCAGATGCTGGGCCTACTGTGGCAACAATTTTTGTTTTGCGTTGATACGACATAGATTAGTTTAGTCAAATTACATTGCAATTTACATTTAAGTCGGCAAAAAATGGAATTAAATCAAGATAATAAACCCGCTTTTTTGTAAAAATTTAAGAAAGCAGAGACATATCACTCGTAGTATCTAATTTTTTATTCATTTAATCCTATGCAATATTAGACATAAAAAAAGGAGCCCAATTGAGCTCCTTTTCAATATTTCGTAGGGTCTTAGTTCTCCCACATGTCATGTTCCATTTCAAGTAACTTATACTCGAGTAATTGAGACATCATCAAACCCTCCTTTTCACCACCATAAAGGTCAGTTAAGAACTTATTCTCAACATTTCCTTTTTTGATGATACGTGCTTGAAACATTCTCAAATCGAATGCATCTGCCATGTTCTTATGTTGCATTTCATTTTCAGAATTGTACCAAATACAATTAGGGTTCGAACGGAACAATTTATACAAATCCTTGTAACGGAAAGAAGCCACCGCTTTATCAAAACCTGCTTTCGTTTTTGATGCTGGGATAATTAAACTGATCGATTGGATATCAAAATACAAACGAGAACGACGACGATCAATAATCGCATCTTCTCTAATTTCCAAGATGGATAATTCCTTCGGAAAATAATACGAAACAGCAGCTACAGCTGGCTTTTGCTCAAAAGAATCTTTAGCCGGTGCTCCTGCTGGCTTGGCAGCACCACCCCAACCGTCATCCGTTCCAGCCGTTTTGGGTGCAGCACCTTCAGCACCGAATCCTGCTGCTTTTTCAGCATCTGAAAGAGCGGCTTGTTCTGATTGCTCTTCCATTTTCAAGTTGTCTTGAAATTGTTCCGGAGTCAATTTCGTGATAAGGGAATCGTTTGCGTAAGGTGTCAAAACACCTGCTTTCACCCAATCCAAAATAAACTTAGAAATCTCATTATTGACCGAAAAAAACGGCTGATTGATCTTTTCGTTCAAATCCATGCGACGCCATAAACGCGCTTTATAATGAATGCTTGATTCATCGATGGGACGAACGGAGTTTTGATTTGGTGGCAAAGGTTTCTCTTGTGCCTGAGCAGCAAAGCCCAAACCCATCAAAACCAATGACAACAAACACTTATTGACTAATTTCATACGATTCATGTTAATTCAAAGGAATGTTTTTCGCCATAGTAAATGGAATGGTTTCAACAGCTCCTTTAAAATTTTTCCGTTGAACTCCTTTAATCTCAATGTAATAGCGATCACCTGCTTGCGCTTGTGCAGCTAGTTTAGCAATTGAGCCAGAACCTTGCAAGGTTATGTCATCAATTTTCCGTTGGCCACGTGCTAGGGCCACATACAATTCAGAAACTCGGAAATTCGCATCTTCCGGGTTTGTTGATTTGAATGATTCATCTGCAATCGCACGCGCATCAATGCTACGTAATCCCGATGCACTCGCACCGCGTTTCTCGTCTAATTCTCCCCCATTTCCAAACACACGAACTTCAGGTCTTGGCACACGGCGAACACGGAATGTTTCTTTCCCTAATAAAGTTCCACCGTTCGTAATATTCAAGGTTATCGTCGCCGCTGAAGGAACGATAGTTACCTTACCACGATTTTGACCTCCTATGGCCTCCCCTCCGTCCGCTGAGAATGAAGGATTCCACAAGGCACCTAAACCCGGACTCGCAACACTTAAACGATTTGCACAGCCTAAATATAGCGCAGGCAATGTTGCTGTTTCAATGTTATAAGTTGGTTTTAACACAAAATATTCCTTTTGAATCGTCTCTGTTTTAGGTCCTAATGGACTCATATAAGAAACAGAAGCTGTATAGGTCTTTTTCGACAAGCCATTTGCGTCAAATCCTCCACCCGAAGTTTTGAATTTAATTTGCCCACGACCATCAATGACTGGAATCGATGAACCATTAAAACTCATACGAGGCGTAAATCCACTCGATGTCGCCGCAATAAATACCTCTGCTTGATATTCCATCCCAGCCACTACCGTGTTAGCATTCGCAGATACTTGTGCAAAAACTTTGTCAAACTTAATTTCCTTCGCTCCAACCTTCGCAGCTAATTGCGCTAATACATCACTTTCATACCGACGAACCTCTGCCTGTTTCTGAGAGATGGTTGCCAAAGCAGCCGGAACTGGTGTTTGAGCAAAATTCAACTCCGCAAAATCCTTGTTGGCCTGATTCGCATCCTTACTCGCAATCGGATCCGATTTCGCATCGTTTGCTAAGGATGGAAACTTCGTTCCTGGATCTGCTAATTTCTCTAAGTCCTGAACATATTTGGTAAACATGCCTTCCAACTTATACGCTTCACCTGATTTGCCAGAACCTACCATCAAGGTAAATACCTTCTCCTCTTCTTTCGGATTTTTGATATTTCCGGTCTCCGGATCAATACCACCACCCGCTTCTAGAATCTGAGACTTCAAGGCATCTAGATGATTAACTAAAGCATCCGCCAAACGACGAACCTCGTTAGCGCGTTTAACCACATCAGCATAGGCATCTGGATTGGGCAAATCTTTGATTCGCTCCTCAATCCCTTGAACCATGCCCTTATTTTTAGAGGTTGCGGATTGATTCGCAATCTCCAAACTGGAATTCAAAATAGTAAACTTTTGCAATAACGCATCCGATACTTGTAAGGCAAGTAATGCCGTAAGTACTAAATACATCATCCCGATCATTTTCTGCCGGGGTGTCTCTTTTAAACTAGCCATATATTCTAAGCTGTAATAAAATCAATAATTATCCTTTCATAGCAGTCAACATGCTGCCATACACTTGATTTAATGCCTGAATATTGGCATTCAACTTAGCTAATTCCGCTTTGAATTGCTCCGCATCTTTGGATGTTGATGCAATCTGCTCTACCGTCGCATTTACATTGCCATAATAACCATTGATGGCTTTCAAATGCTTGCTTGACTCCTGAATCTCTGTTTCATAAATCGCATTCAACGCTGACAGTTGATCTCCAGCCTTCGCATATTGCTGAGCATATTTCGCAGCCTCTGTCGAAGAAATTGAAATTGAGCCTAAAGATGTCGTCGCATCAGCAACTGTCTTATTCAATGTGCCTAAGGATGCGGATGATGTGTTCAAGGACTGAACGAACTCGTTGGCAGCACCTGTCGCTTTCGTAATCTCTTGAAGACTGTTCGCCGTTTCCGTCAAACCTTTCAAGCTCTTCGTCAAGTTTTCAATCACATCAGCACCTAAACCAGGTTGGTTAGCCAAATTAGCCAAACCATTTCCTGCAGGACGCGCTACGGCTTCTCCCCCAACTAATTCCGGATAAACATTTTCCCAATTATATTCTTTCTCAGGCTTTGCTTGGATGTACAATACACCAAATAAAATAAAGATGGCTGCTTCGGTAAACATACCGACCATCAACATCTCGTTTGCACCTTCCCAGTGAACGATTTTAAACAATGCTCCAATAATTACGACAGCAGCACCAAAACTTGCTACCACATTGATTGATTTTTCTAATCCCTTCATTTGACTTTATTTGAATCTTTGATTGTTGAACTATTTCTTTAATGCTGGTCGGCCTAGGTAACGCATCATCGATCTAAAACCGATGTAAGAACGCTTTTTGTTTTGCAACTCATAAGCGCGCGTGCCTGTCTCCAAATAATACGCAATATCTTTCCAAGAACCTCCACGAACCACTTTACGAGGCTCATCTGCATCTTTATTTACCGTATTTAAATCCCAAGTAACCGCTGAGGCATTATCTGAATAAGCATCTTCACACCATTCTGCCACATTACCCGACATATTATACAAACCGAAATCGTTGGGATCATATGCATTCGCTGGTGCCGTATAAGCATAACCATCCGCATCATAATTACCACGATGTGGCTTGAAGTTAGCCATCAAACAACCTTTTGCATTAGCCACATATGGATTCCCCCAAGGGTACTTCGCTGAGGCACGACCACCACGCGCTGCCCATTCCCACTCGGATTCAGACGGCAACTCAAAACGAGGCAAAATAAACATACCCTGTTTTTTACGATACTCATTCATCATTTTAGAACGCCATAAACAGAAATATTTGGCAGCTTCCCAGCTCACACCTACTACAGGATATTGATCAAAAGCCGGGCTTGAGAAATAATACTCGAGCATCGGATCACCATTGTGGTACGTAAAATCACTCTTCCAAACCGTCGTATCGGGATAAAAATCAGCCATGATTTTATCTTCTCCCAAAACAGAAACCGAATCTTTCAATAATGAATTCGTGAATTGACGATACTCGTGGTTTGTAATCTCCGTATCATCCATGTAAAACGCAGCCACCGTCACACGCTTGTTAAAGCTAATTCCTGAGCGTGATGCATCTTCATCCGCCTGACCCATCATGTAACTTCCAGAAGGAACTAACACCATTCCGTAAGGCGTTGGTTGGCTCCAACCCTTCCGAGAACTCGCTACAATTTCTCCATTTTCAATCCCTGGGGCATCCTTACCTGATTTACCAAACTTCAATCCCCCCTTTTTAGCGGAAGAAGAACCTTTGGAACTACTCAAGGTTTTAGCACTACTTGCGCCACCTTTTGAACCACCACAACCGTATAAGGCAACAGTGAGCACAAGGGCTGACAGAATCAATGTCAATGGCTTTCCAACAAATTTAAAATTCATATAGACGAATTATTATATCTTTTTAAAAACGATATCAATCTCAAAAAATTGCATACGAACTCGTTCAGTACACACATTTAAATCAAATTCCTCAAAATTAACGGAAATTCTAATAATATATGTACAAAAGCTCCAATTTTTTGTGACATATTATTTAGACCTTATGCCTAATTAAAACGTGGTGTTTTGATGGGCACAAAGCGAGTTGCACTTTGAAAACTTGGCAAAACAAAACGCAACATGATTTCATGGGACAGATTGGCTTTAGCTCCTGTATTTATTACTGATAAATCCAAAGCATAGGCAACATCAAATCGGTTATTAAATAATGATACCCCTGTCATGAACATGGTCGCATCATCCCAACGGTATCCGGCACCCACCCAAAACTGCTGCTGGTAAATTATTTTTGCCCCAGCCTGGGGCAAAAAGGCACCCTGATAATAATTCAGTTGGGCAAAGGGGCTTACATCAAAGCGATCTGTGAGACTCATCGTTCCCTTGGCATGTAGATTAATCGCTAATTCATTTACTAAGTGTACGTTTGCTGAATTAAAATCGTAAGCCGAGCGATTTAAATGTGCAAGGCCTAAACCCAATTCCAAGGCATCCGTTGTATAAAGAAGTCCCGCATTAAAATCAGGTAGCGACTGAGACACTTGCTTGCCAGATAATTCAACTGCTAAAGGATCATTGGCATCCCGCAAACGAAACACTCGACCATCAAAGGATTTACTCTGCATACCAAAGCCCATTCCAATCGAAAGCTGCGCTCCGCTCGCCAATGGCAAATGGTAGGCCAATTGAAGCCGCATAACTTGTTGGCCCACACCCGAAGGCGTCTTATCATTCATCAATATTAATCCCATACCCAAATGTTGGAAATTCAAGGGAATCGATAAACCAACAATATTGGTGCCTAAATTTCCGGAACCATCTTGGCTAGTTTCATAGGAAGTCCATTGATTCCGATACTGATTTTGAATATAGGCATCGCGTCCTGCACCGGCTGCTGCGGGGTTAAAATACAGATTATTAAGATGATAAAGGCTTAAACCTGGCGACTGTTGGCCAAGGGCAGAAATACTCAAACAAACAAGCAGTGAGTACTTTAACATTTCACCCAATATGTGTTGAATTCCTCGCATGAATAGTTCTAGGCCAAAAGCTCAGCTAAAATAAGCAAAATAACTTTAGGGGAATAGCTAGCCATAAAAAAAAGCTCCCGACAGGAGCTTTTCAATTAATTATTGGCTTGCTTAATGTAATGCTCTAAAGCTCCCGTCATCGAAGGAGCATTAGGCATGGGAGCTTGAATGTCCAAGATAAGACCCGCATCATGTACCGCCTGAGCAGTCGTCGGACCAAAGGCAGCTAATCGCGTATTATTTTGTTTGAAGTCTGGGAAATTCTCAAATAACGAAGTAATACCCGATGGACTAAAAAAGGCAATTACATCATAGAAAACATTTTCCAAATCAGATAAATCTGCAGAAACCGTCTCATACATCACAGCCTCTGTTAATTGGAAATCATTCGTACCCATGTAATCCGGCAAATCTTTTTGGCGTTTGTTCGAACAAGGGAACATAAACTTCTCCGTCTTGTGCTTTTTAATCACTTCCAATAAATCCAAAGCAGTCTTCGTTCCCGTAAAAATCTTACGCTTACGAATCACAATGTATTTATGTAAATAATTAGCCGTCTGCTCCGTAATACAGAAATATTTCATGTCAGCAGGCACCTCAATCTTCGCTTCCTTGCAAATACGGAAGAAATGATCAATGGCATTACGGCTTGTGAAAATAATCGCTGTATGCGATAAAATATCAATTTTTTGCTTTCTGAAATCCTTGAATGAAATCCCTTTCACATCAATAAAAGAACGAAAATCCACTTTTACATTGTATTTGCGTTCAATCTCGGAATAGGGAGATTTGGCCGCGTCTGCAGGGGCAGCCTGGGTAACAAGGATACTTTTAACTTTTTTCAACCGATTCGCGTCAGGTTGAGCAACATTAGCAATAACACTCATAATATAATATTCAAATTAAGCATTACCTTTTGGCCTCAAAATGAAAATGCCTGCAAATATACGACAAAAATTTTCAATAAATTATCTGTCGTTACATGTATTCTGGAAAAATCAAATCCCGTAATCCAAAAACCATTACTTGCCCCTCCATCAGAATCAAATATGCCAATAATGACAACTGATTAACGGGATATGATCTACGAAATACTTGAAAAAAATAGACCGCACGCAAAACAAAATAACCTGTAATGATATAGGAAATATAGGTTAGATTGACCGAATACATGGGCCCCATGTACACTGAGAATAAACTTAGCAAACAGAACAAAACAATAAAAAACTGCAAATTCGCTTGAATGGATTTGTAAAAATGCGCTTCTGCGATGTTTGGCAATCGAAAGAGATTCGTAAATAATTTATACATAAAATACCGACTCACAAATAAGGCAAAACCGAGCAGTGTTTTGGAAAAAACAAATCCCATAGCCGGAAGAAAGCGTTGTAAATTTTCTTGAGATTCAAAGAACACATCGCGAGATTGATCCAACAATCCATTGTAAAATGAGAAACAGGCAGTAATTAAACTGAGCAAACCGATGACCAACAAATTAGGAAAGGCAAAAGCATTCTTTAAAAGGACCTCTTCCTTAATTTCCCAATGCACCCAATCGGAAAACCGAAAATACGCCGAAAAATAGCGCGGAAATGCAGCATAAAGTACACCCATAAAAAATAGAATCAGTAGGAAAGCACTACCAAAAAACTGATTAAATAAATATGCATTGCGTTGCCGCAAATTCAACCTGTCAGAAAAAGTAAGATTGGCCTCCTCAACTTTACGTTCGATGCGAACTATTTGTGGCAATCCAGCCATGTTGGCTTGATAAAAGCTCAAATAAAGAGGCCCTGTTGATTTAAATTTGGCTTGTAAGCTATCCATGGACCATCGATACAATTTATCCTTTTCCAAGTGACTGTGAAAGGCCCCTTGAATAAACAATACGTAATCTCCATCCAATTCCAAGTGCAAATAGGTTCGGGGATAATCTGCCAAAGGAATAGCTAATGACTTGGATTTGTAATTGTAGTGTTTGGATGAAATGTAAGGTAAAAATGACTTTAAGTTGGCCTGATAGACCAACCACGATTTATCCATGGCTTGCACCTCCTGCCATTTCCCAATGGCTTGATGGCTCGCGGATACCAACAAAAAGAATAAAAAAAATCTGCTAACCTTCCCGAATAGGATTTGATTAGCAGATTTTGGATTTAAAGGAATCATCCTTGCTATTATTTTCCAGCTAACGCTTTGATCATCGTTTCGCCGATATCCGCTGGTGAGTATACGACATGAATACCACACTCTTGCATAATTTTCATCTTAGCTTCAGCCGTATCATCCGCTCCACCAATGATGGCACCTGCGTGACCCATACGACGTCCTTTCGGTGCTGTTTGGCCAGCGATGAAACCAACAACCGGTTTACGATTTCCGTCAGCTTTAATCCAACGAGCTGCTTCAGCTTCCATGCCTCCACCAATCTCACCGATCATGACAATACCTTCAGTTTCTGGGTCGTTCATTAATAATTCAACCGCTTCTTTCGTTGTTGTTCCAATGATTGGATCACCACCAATACCGATTGCAGTTGTTTGACCTAAACCTGCTTTCGTTAATTGATCAACCGCTTCATAGGTTAAAGTACCTGATTTTGAAACGATACCCACACGACCTTTTTGGAAGATAAAGCCTGGCATAATACCTACTTTACATTCTTCAGCCGTCATTACACCTGGACAATTTGGCCCGATTAAACGACAGTCATGGTTTTGAATATATTCCTTCGCAACGATCATATCTTTGGTAGGGATACCTTCCGTGATACAAATAATTACTTTGATACCTGCATCCGCAGCTTCCATGATTGCATCCGCAGCAAAAGCTGGTGGAACAAAAATAATGGATGTGTCAGCTCCTGTTTGGGCAACTGCATCAGCTACTGTATTAAAAATAGGACGTTCTAAGTGAGTTGCTCCTCCTTTTCCTGGGGTTACCCCTCCTACCACTTGCGTTCCATAAGCAATCATTTGCTCAGCATGGAAGGAACCTTCTGTTCCCGTAAAACCTTGTACTATAATTTTCGAATTCTTGTTAACTAAAACACTCATTTCGTAGGGGTTAAATAAACGTAGGCGTAAAATTTTTCCAAAGGTACAAATTATTGATAATATTCATCAAAAACCTTTAATCGGATGAAATAAAAATTCGAACAGATTTTTTTATGTAAATTCGAATTCCAATTTATTCGCATGCTCAAACAATTACACATTCAGAACTATGCCCTCATTGACTCCGTCAATTTGAGCCTTTCTGATGGCTTGAGCGTCATTACGGGTGAAACCGGCGCAGGAAAATCGATCTTATTAGGCGCCATTGCATTATTGATGGGTGCCCGTGCCGACAGCAAATCGCTCTACGATCCCGAGAAAAAATGCATCATCGAAGGGACCTTTGCCCTAGCAAATTACCCCCATATCCGACATCTTTTTGAAGAAGAAGGATTAGACTTCGAAGATCCCTGCATTATTCGCAGAGAAATTAATCCACAAGGCAAGTCGAGAACTTTCGTAAATGACAGTCCGGTTACCCTAGAATCCTTACGAAAAATTGGACAGGAGTTGATCGATATTCACTCCCAGCAAGACACGTGGTGGATGTCCCATCCGGATTTCAGTTTAGAGTTAATCGACAGTTTTGCCCAAAACCAATCACTCAGGAGCTCCTATTTGCTTGCATTTCAAGCCTATTTAGAGGCCCAAGAACAAGTAGAAAGCCTAGTCAAACAAGCCGCTTCTGGCATGCAAGGCCTTGATTTCATGCAGTTTCAGTTTCAAGAACTTGAGTCGGCCCAACTCGTGAGCGATGAATATGAGGGATTAGAAATTGCCGTGGAAAAAGGCGAAAATGCGGAACAAATTCATGAAAAACTAGCCGGAATAGCTAATCTGCTCAGTTTGGATGAGATATCCATTGGCCAACAAATGCGATTAGCGCTACAGCATGCCCAGGCATTAAGTAAATGGGATCCAGCGTATGAAGCTTGGAAAGTGCGTTTAGATAGCATCTGGATTGAATTAAAAGATTTAAGCAACGAAGTAGAACGCGAAGCAGAAGATTTCCAGTCGGACCCAGCAAGTTTAACCCGTCAACAACAACGCTTGGATTTATTAAATCGCTTATTGCAAAAATATCAAGTAAGTGATATTGCATCCCTGATCGAATTGCGCAATCAATTGGATGACCAAATCGCGCAGTTCGCTAACATGGACGATGCTATTGCAAAGGCAAAAGCTACGTTGGCAACAACTCAGGCCGCAGCCGAAAAAGCTGCACAAGATTTGAGCGAAAGTCGGAATAAGGTACTGAATCCCATTGTCGGCCATTTAACTGATTCACTTGCGGCATTGGGCATTCCCAATGCGACATTGGCTTGGGAAAACTCTCAACGTGAAATGCGGAGCTCCGGCATCGATAAAATTCAATTATTATTTTCGGCTAATAAAGGCCTAAGTCCAAAACCATTTAAGCAAGTAGCGTCCGGCGGAGAGTTAAGTCGCTTAATGCTTTCAATTAAACACCTTTTGGCACAAAAACGCGCATTACCTACATTGATCTTAGATGAGATAGACACCGGCGTTTCCGGTGAAATCGCCATTAAAATTGGACAGATGTTGACCCAAATGTCCAAAGGCCATCAATTAATCGCAATAACCCACCTTCCACAAATTGCCGCGGCGGGTGTATCACATTGGTATGTTTACAAGGATCACGCTGGGGAAAAAACTGTTTCAAGCCTTCGTGAGTTAAAAGGAGAGGAACGCGTGGATGAAATTGCCAAAATGATTGGAGGACAGCAAGGCTATTTAGCCTTAAAAGAGAATGTTAGAAATTTAATCCAAGCAAATCATGCTGAATAAGATAATCCTTTGCAGCCTTTTATTAGGCCTCTTTGCCTGCTCGCAAGCAGAGGAAAAATTAAGTGATGAATTAAAATCAAAGGTTTTGGGCCTTCATGATGAACTGATGCCCAAAACGGAAGAAATTATTTCCTTACAGGCCCAACTCGATAGTCTATCTACGGGAAAGGATTCCGTTCACGTCAACAAGTTAAAGAAGGCACTAGCTAAATCCGATCAAGCCATGATGGATTGGATGCATCAATTCTCGATCGACAGTTTAGGGAAAATGGATGTGAAAGCAAAAATTGAATACCTCGGTAAACAATACAATCAATTAAAAGAATTACAGAAACATACCGACTCCAGCCTACATGCAGCTAAAGCCTATCGTCCTTAACGTACTTTTTTTCGTAAGCTTTCTGATTGTAAGCTGTCAAGAAAAGAAAACCTTGCCCTTTTTAGGACCTAAGGAAACACGTGTCTCGGCGGGGAAAGTAGACACGATCTATCACCAAATTCCTGCGTTTCGATTTTTGAATCAAGATTCCGTTTGGGTAAGTGATCAGGATATGGCTGGAAAAATCTACATCGCAGATTTCTTCTTTACTTCTTGCCCGACGATTTGTCCCAAAATGAAAACGCAATTATTGCGTATTTATGATCGATATGCATCGAATGATGCTGTTCGCATTCTTTCCCATAGCATAGACCCGGCATTCGATACGCCAAGCGTTTTAAACCAATATGCGAAACGATTACACGTGAAGGCTCCACGATGGAACATGTTGACCGGCGACAAAGCGGCCATTTACAAACTCGGCGAAAAATCCTACATGGTGACAGCGCAAGAAGATAAAAATGAGGCAGGCGGTTTCGTACACAGTGGCGCTTTTATTTTAGTTGACAAAAATCGCCACGTGCGCGGCATCTACGACGGAACACAAGAAGTTGAAGTGAATCACCTTATCGAGGACATCGAAATTCTCCTACAAGAAAAATAATGAAAAACATCCTAGCCATCGGCCTCATCGTATTGTTCGCTTCTTGCCAGAGTAAGGAGGAAATCTTATACCAACAATACGTCGTAGAAGGTCGGTCGATCTATGAAAAAAATTGTTCCAATTGCCATCAATCTGACGGAAGTGGTTTGCGCGATTTGTATCCACCGTTAGCGAAGACCGACTTATGGAAACGTGTGAGCCAAGAACAATTGGTTTGTATCATCAAGCAAGGTCAAAAAGGGAATAGCCAGGTGAACGGAAAGCCCTATGCAGGCTACATGCCCGCAAATGCAAAACTAGAAGCGATTGATATGGCCGAACTTGTGACCTTTATGCAGGATCAATGGGGTAATAAAAAAGTCTATTCGTTCGATGAAGCAAAGGCCGCTTTGAAAAATTGCCGCTAGTTGGTCGGTAATTCATCCACCGTCAACACCGAATTACTAACCCGCCGTAAGGAATAAGTAGAAAAGTCCTGGGCTGCATCAAAACCTACGCCGTGAACAATGTCGGTGCGCGTTTTAATCGAAACGGGTTTGGTGGTAAAAATGCGTTTCTCGTCGGGAAGCCAAGTAAATTCATCCGTTTTCATTAGCTCGCCTTTCAGGACATTGTTGATGACAACATGTCCCATCAATTTATACGAATTATCGGTCCGGAAAAAATGTGCGGAATCTCCACGAATTTCCGAACTTACATTCCCCAATTTATCATAAAACCATAGTTTCATTTCTTTGGGGTAAATACGATCTTCGGTAGGTGACGTGATTTGTTGGTCCGTAATCATATGTACGACGGTCCGACCTGAATCGGAATAAACCATATCGATACCTAGCAGTTCAGATTTGGGGCCACGGTATACACGTTTGTCTTCTGCTTGTTCTTTTTGACAAGACCAAATCAGTAGAGAACTCACTACAAACAGTATGAATCTCGTGCAATGACACATGGAATTAATCAATTTTGATTTTCCGGAACCAGATATCACCTAAGGTAAGTCCTAATGTAACACGGTGATATTGTTCTTCCAATAAATTATCCGCAAGCAAACCTCGACGCCCTATTTGATACGAAATATTCACGTAGTTCAAGAAATTACGCAAAGGCAGGGCAACGCCCATGGAAACACTTTGATCTTTCGCGTATTTGCCATTCCCGGCAAAATCATAAGGCGTCGAGATTTGAGTAACTCCTACGCGATACGTAACACGTTTGAAGTAATTAGAAATAGACTCAAAATCGGGCGTAAATTCAGCTCCAATGGAGATTTGCTGACTGACAGGCAACACGGAACTGCGACCTAGATTATTGTCAACTTTCGACCAATCCGTCCGAACATAATCCATACCAATCATCCAATGTGCTAAACGTTCGATACTGAAACCCACACGAGAAGCGACAGGGAGTTGTTGAGTAAAGGATTGCGATTTTACTAGGGTATCCGAATTAATAACGTTCAATCCACCTAAATCATAGGTTACGAATCGTTTCAAGATTTTACCATTCAAGCTTGGACTTAAATCCATTGTTGCTCCTAAGTTCAAAACAATATCATTTTTTAAAACCTTGCGCCACGCTGTACCCACCTTAAATGTCACATCGCCATAATGTGCTTGATTTTCTAATTGAACTTTGTAATACTGCCCATCAGAAAGGTTTTGAGTACCTACGTTACGATTCACAGCACCAAACAAAAATCCCATCTCTAAACCTACATAGAGTTCTTTCCCAATGCGAACGCCATTTGAAATCGTTAATTTACTCACCCCTCCATCACCTTTGTACGTATACAACAAACTATCAACGCCCAATACATTTAGGCGGCGATACGAACGAGTTTCATAGTTGACCGTTGAATAAGGCCTAACCCCAAAAGACATCGTCCAACGGGTTGGAATGACAGGTACGGTTAAATTGACTGACTGATAATTACCCCCTAATACTTGTTGGCGCTGGCGAAAATCTTGCATGTTTTTCAATTCGGTATTTACTCCGACTTCAAACATGGTGTAATGATTACGAACTAACAAGGCGGGGTTGATTTGATTAGCATAAATACCGTTGGTATTAGAAACACCAATTCCACCCATCATGGAATTAGAGGGAGTGTCAGAAGTATAAAGCTCTCCCATTCCAATGTAGGAAAGCGGCGAGTTAACAATGGTTTGAGCGTGAGTAGTAGGCAAGAAGGAGGCAAAAAATGTTAGAAAGAGCCCTAACGATGCCAAAACCTTTTTATTCAAATGTGTCAATTGATTGTAAATCATGCGGTTAATATTCCTCCCTTTTATATCTTTCAAGTCTGCAAAGGTCGTAATTTTTTTCATAATCGAGTAAGATATTAGCTATATTTGAAATCATAATTTGAGAATCCCACATGGAACGCTTAGGCAATTGGTATTTTTTGGAAAACTCAGCGATTGATTTATTGCTATTTGGATTCATTGTCCTTTTAGGTTTAATTCTTCGGCGTTTTTTTTCAAATACTTTTTCCAAAATAATTCTTCGATTTTTCCCACATGAATTCCTATCGATTCCTGATGGCATACAATTGTTACGTAAGCCTTTTGAATTATTGGTATTTTGGATTTTTCTTTACCTCGCATCACAAAACATTCACATCCCTAATGCCTGGCATTGGGTGCCCATTGAAAATTTTGGCATTCGATTTTTAGTGTCCAAAGGGTTCGAAACAGCGCTTATCCTGAATATTACTTGGATCATCATCCGTTTGATGAAAGTCGGCATTTTGGTTGCCCAAGAAAAATGGCAAGGGGTTGAGCAAAAATCCAAACAACAATTCATTCCATTTTTAAACGACCTTTCATTAGTCTTTATTATCGCCGGAGCAGGATTTGTGCTATTAGGTCGAATTTTCGAAGTGGATGTTGTTGCTTTGATTACAGGACTAGGATTGGGGGGCTTGGCCTTGGCTTTGGCAGCGCGCGAAACCCTAGAAAATCTATTCGCGTCATTTACCATTTTCTTGGACCTACCATTCGTCGTGGGGGACAGCATTCAAGTAGGTCAAATTACAGGGGATATTGAGAAAATCGGATTCCGAAGTACGAAATTACGGGGTGTTGATGGAAATTTAATTGTTATCCCGAACCGATTATTAACCTCCCAATCTTTGGAAAACTTAAGTGAACGGGACTATCGACGAGCGAAATTTAACCTTACATGTGATTTACAAACATCCAACGCTCAAATAGAAGCAGCCATCGTAGCCATTACGAATGGTATCAAAACGCACAAATTTTGCACACAAAAGGACCCCAAGGTCGTGTTTGAAGGATTTGGACCGTATTCATTGGACATATCTGTCATGTTTTTTGTCGCGACAAAGGACTTGTCAGTATACCAACAAACCAAGCAAGAGATCAACTTGCAGATTTTAGCGATTTTGCAGCAAGAAAACATCAAATTAGCGAGTAGTGTCAGCGCATGAAAAACATAAAAAATCTTACCATTTTACTCGTTTGTAGTTGTTTTATTATCAATCACTTTTATAATTTATCAACGTATTTAATCAATTTCGCTTCGTGGGGGGATGATTTTCTTTTCCTTTCCTATTTTAGTGATTTACCCAGCCTGCATGGAATAGCGTTCTTGAAAAGAACCAGTGAATTCCACAATTACGTTCATCGTTTTCCATTTGCCAGAATCGTAACTGCGATATATTGGTTTTTTAACGATCAATTTAATTTCAAAGAATTAACCATTTGGGCGAATTTGTTTTGGGTAACATTACTTTACCCCTTTTACCAACTGTTCAAACGATATTCCATCAACAATTGGCACTTAATAGCCATGGTAGGACTTTTATTTGCACCCAATTCTAATCTGGACAATTTCAATTTAATCGGCGTACTTCAACACGGCACATCCGTCGTATTCCTCGTTTGGTGTGCCTATTGGATCAGCAACCCGAAGACTCAAACATGGGGTATTTGGGTTGCTCTTTTATATCCAATGTTTAGCACGGAGGGACTAGCTTTCATTCCACTCATTTTGGCTTTACTTATTTATCAGCGCGATAAAAGACTTTGGTTATTCGCCTTTTTGAGCGCTTTAGTTATATTCCTTTATTTCCTTGGATACGACAGGCCAGATTCCGAAGGTTCAGGAACATCCTTGATGAATAAATTAGTATTTACTATCCAGGGCGTCATCATATTTGTCGGCGGATTCATAAAAAAGAATATCCTGCAAAGCACCTTCATTGGGCTGATTTTCATGGCAAATACCGCTTATATTTGTTGGCGTTACCATCAAACCAAAAACCCCATGTTACTTTTTTCTGTACTCATACTCCTTCAGATTATGTTGACAGGTGCCATGATTACCCTAGGAAGAGGTAACGCAATTTCGGGTGATTATATGGTATTATTTTCGGAACGATTTTATAGCTATGGAACGATTTTCCTAGTTATCACCTATGTAGCGGCACTGAGTCCAGAACTCTATCCAGCAAGAATTCCCCTTTTAGTTAGTTTAATTCCTGCGATGGGATGGGTAGTCGCTTCAGCATGCTTAGCGATTCCTAGGCTAGACAATTTTAGCATTCGACTTAAGGCAGAAGCAAGTAATGCATATTATTTTGACTTGAATACCCAATATCCGCTTTATGAACGAGATGTTTATTTATTGAAAAAATCAGGAAAATATACCTTTCCAGCAAGCATACTTCCCATTTCCGGAATTAGAAACTTCTCAAAAGACATTAAAATCACCCAAATTCCCTCTTATGATAAGGATTTAGTAGAATTTACAGTTAATAAAGAAGGTGTGTTATTGGTTTACCAAGCTGAAAAACCTAGCTATTTTTTACCCATCAATTCGTTGAGTCATAGCTTTAAATTTAACAAAGACGTCCACTACGATCAGCGGACGTCTCAATATGTTGTTTATCCAAACGAATAATTAGCCAACTAATTCTTTTAAATCTTCATCATGGATCATTTTACGCGCATCAGCCATTAGTAGAAAGCGTGTGTATATTTTATCCAATTCGGGTTTCTCGAATTCAAATCCCAATAAATTTAAGCGGTGACGTAAGGCGGCACGGCCTGAGCGAGAAGTTAATAAAATCGCTGAAGATGGAACACCCACATCCTCTGGATTCATGATTTCGTAATTCTGCGCGTGTTTCAAGAAGCCATCTTGGTGAATACCGGATGAGTGCGCGAAGGCATTTGCCCCCACAACCGCCTTATTCGCTTGAACAGGCATACCCATCAAATTAGAAACCAAACAGCTCGTTGGATACAAATATTTCGGATTGATTCCCGTTGAAAAACCTAAATCCTTATGCACATTTAAAATCATAGCAACCTCTTCCAAGGAGGTATTTCCCGCACGCTCCCCAATTCCATTGATTGTTACCTCAACCTGACGAGCACCCGCTTGAATACCTGCAATTGTATTCGCCGTTGCCAAACCTAAATCATTGTGGTTGTGCATAGAGATTGTTGCCAGGTGAATATTGTCTACATGCTCAAAAAGATAGGAAATCCGATCATGCATTTGATTAGGCAACAAATACCCCGTTGTATCAGGTAAATTCACGACCGTTGCACCTGCCTTAATAACTTCAGAAGTTAATTTTGCCAAGAAAGGCAAATCTGCCCGACCTGCATCTTCGGCAAAAAACTCAACATCTTCCACAAAGGATTTGGCATATTTAACAGCCCAAACACCTCGCTCGATAATCTCTTCCCGAGTTGAATTGAATTTATGTTTAATATGTACATCTGATGCACCAATTCCCGTGTGAATACGCGGCCGGCGAGCAGGCTTTAACGCCTCCACAGCAGCATCAATATCTTCTTTTTTAGCACGCGTTAAGGCACAAACAGTAGGACCCGTAACCGATTCCGCAATCGCCTTGACCGAAGCAAAATCACCCGGGGAAGAAATTGGAAAACCCGCTTCAATGATATCAACGCCAAGTTTCTCTAGTTCCAGAGCCACTTCAACTTTCTCTTCACGGTTCAGCTGACAGCCAGGTACTTGCTCTCCATCGCGTAATGTAGTATCAAAAATTTGTATACGGTTGCTCATTTGTTTTGTTATCTAATGCGATGACAAAACTAGCTTTAATTATAGTAACAAGCAATATTTGAAGACAATCAGAAATTCAAAAAATAGATTAAAAAACCTAATATTCGTATTTTTTTCGCACAAATAGGATATATAAACTTTTAAAAGCTATCGTTTTAGATTATTAATCTAAATAAGCTCAATAATGCAAAAATAATAATTTCTTTAAAAAATCAAGATTTCGCTAATGTGCTTATCTCGGGAAACCGTTTCGTATCAAAATTTCCTCCGGAAATAACACAAACCACTGTTTTACCGACAATTTCCTTGCGGATTTGCTCCAATGCGGCGACAGAGAGTGCGCCAGCTGGTTCGACAATCATCCCGTAAAATTGATAGAGATCCAGCATGGTTTGGCAAAGTACTTTTTTCTCGACCACCAACATACGGTTAAGGCCTTTTTCACAAATCCCAAAAGTCTTTGCGCCTACTCTTTTCACGGATGCACCGTCAACAAAGGAATCGATAGAATCCAAGGTCACTACTTCATGCGCGAAAAGACTTGCCGACATGGAAGGAGCTAATGCGGGCTCGACCCCAATTAATTGGGTTTGGGGAGAAATGGCTTCTAAAACTAAAGCCGCTCCGGCAGCTAGGCCACCACCCCCGATAGCAGTTAATAGAAAATCAACAGGCGAATTGGACTGATTTATAATTTCTAGCGTTACGGTTGCTTGACCCGCGATGATATCATAATCATCGAAAGGCGGGATGAATATTGCCTTGTTTTCCTGACAAAACGCTTGAGCTGCCGCAAAGGCCTCATCATACGTATTCCCGATCAACTTGATTCGGACCTTTTCTTTTCCATGAAAACGAACCGCCTCCACTTTTTGCAAAGGTGTCGTTTTGGGCATAAAAATATAGGCTTGAATACCGAGTAAGGCACAGGAAAGAGCCACTCCTTGTGCATGGTTACCTGCCGAGGCAGCTACAATTCCTTTAGAACGAAGGTCGACGGGGATATTAGCAATTTTATGGTAGGCACCACGAATCTTATAGGATCGAACCCCTTGAAGGTCTTCTCGTTTTAGAAATATCTTTGCACCAAAGCTTTCGGACAATCGGGGGGCATACATCAAGGGAGATTCCAAGACAATGTCCCGGATCTGATGTGCTGCTTGTTTGATTTGATGAAGGCTTGGAACGTCTGTTAATGTGTTGAATTCCATGCCTTGCAAATGTACGAAAAAGGACGAGGCGGGCAATAAAAAAGTCGCCTGAGTTAAACCCAGGCGACTTGATTCTTTAACAGCTAAAATTAGTTGTTTTCAGGACGTAAGCTACGTACCGCAGCTCCCGCTCTCCACATTTCTGAATCACGCATTTCTTGCAATTCAGCCTCTAATTTCACACGGTAATCCGGTTGTGAGTTCAAATCGATTGAACGTGCCGCCTCCGCTTGCGTCTTAACTGAGTTATATAATTTCTCGAATACGGGCTTCGATGCATCACGGAATGGCTTCCACCAATCCAAAGCACCACGTTGAGCCGTCGTAGAGCAGTTGGCATACATCCAATCCATTCCATTCTCAGCCACTAATGGCATTAATGATTGCGTCAATTCTTCAACTGTTTCGTTGAAAGCCTCAGATGGTGAGTGACCGTTCTCACGCAATACTTCGTATTGTGCAGCGAAGATACCTTGGATGGCACCCATTAGAGTACCGCGCTCACCCGTTAAGTCAGATGTTACTTCTTTGTAGAAATCCGTTTCAAACAAATATCCTGAACCTACACCGATTGCCATTGCGATACATTTCTCACGTGCTTTTCCTGTTGCGTCTTGGTATACTGCAAAAGAAGAGTTCAAGCCTTTACCAGCTACGAACAAACGACGCAATGAAGTACCTGATCCTTTCGGAGCAGCTAAAAACACATCCACATCTGCTGGAGGAACGATACCCGTTTTCTCTTTGTATGTGATTCCAAAACCATGTGAGAAATACAATGACTTACCTGCCGTCAAATATTTCTTAACCGTTGGCCATAATTCGATTTGAGCAGCATCCGAAAGTAAGTAACAAATGATTGTACCTTTTTCCAATGCTTCTTCGATTTCAAATAAAGTTACACCTGGAACCCAACCATCGGCGACAGCTTTGTCATAGGTTTTACCTTTACGTTGTCCTACGATTACATTCAGACCATTGTCTTTCATGTTCAATGCTTGTCCTGGACCTTGCACGCCGTAACCAATTACTGCGATTGTTTGATCAGCTAATACTTGTCTAGCTTTCTCTAAAGGAAATTCTTCTCTTGTTACGATGTCTTCAACAACTCCACCGAAATTAATCTTTGCCATTTTTTTGTTTTTTAATTTATATACTTTTTCGATTATACTATTTCCCAATTACCCTCGGGAAGAAATTCAACCAATCCTTTTTCCGTTTTACCCACGGCAATCCGTCCGGATTTGATGTACTCTAAAATTTCCCACTTTTTCAAGTAGTTATAAAATTCTCCTAATTCTTCTTCGGTTCCATTCTTCTCTACCACCACATATTCCAATCCCCAATGAACCACTTTAGCATTCCAATCCAAATTGATTGTCTTCACGTCAATCGGCTCACCGCCTAGTGGAGTTGCCAACTTAAATAAAGCTACTTCATTGTAGATAATCTCGTCATCCAAATAACCATAAACCGCTAAGACGTCTGTTACCTTACGGATTTGACGCACTAATTTTTCCACAACATCCCGATTTTCGCTTCGGATCACAATGGTGAAACGCGAAACACCTCGGCGTTCCGTTTCCGAAACCGTCAAACTCTCAATGTTCAAGCGACGACGCGTGAAGATGATTGTAATCCGATTTAATAAACCGACCGTGTTCGTGGTAAATACCGATAATGTATAATTTGTCAACATAATTTACTCGAGCCTTACGTTAGTTACAGTACTGCCCGCAGGCACCATCGGGAATACATTCCCTTCTTTTTCACAAACAATTTCCAATAAATAAGGCGTCTCAGAATTCAATAAAGTATCTAAGGACTCACTCAATAAGCTTCGATCCGAGACTGTATGTCCTGGAATTCCAAAACCTTTCGCTATCGTAATGAAATCTGGATTTTCCAATTCAACGAATGAATAACGACGGGCATGGAAAAGTTCCTGCCATTGGCGAACCATTCCTAAGAAATTATTATTCAAAATGATAATCTTCACAGGCAATTTGCTTTGGGCAATCGTGCCTAGCTCTTGCAATGTCATTTGGAAACCACCATCCCCAATCACCGCAATCACTTCGCGTTCCGGAACAGCTACTTTCGCACCAAATGCTGCTGGCAAGGCAAATCCCATCGTTCCAGCGCCACCGGACGTTACGATTGAATTTCTTTTCTTGAATCGGTAATAACGATTCGTCACCATTTGATGTTGGCCTACGTCCGTCACCACAACCGCTTCCCCTTTCGTTTTATCCGACATCATCGCAATCGCCTCACCCATTTTAATCTGATCACCCTCATGGAATACATCCTTCATGGTGATTTTCTCATGCTCTTCTTTGAAATAATAATCAAATTCGGCACGCCACTCCAAATGCTCTGCTGGCTTTATCAGAGGCAAAAGCGCTTTTAACGCCGCCTTTGCATCACCTACCACAGGCGCGTCGGCTTTGACATTTTTATCAACTTCCGCTGGATCAATTTCAATATGAACGACCTTTGCTTGCTTAGCATAGGTAGCTAAATCTCCCGTAATACGGTCATCAAAGCGCATACCAATTGCAATCAACACGTCACATGAATTCGTCAAGACGTTTGCCCCGTAATTTCCATGCATACCTGGCCAGCCCACATACATAGGGTGATCAGCATCCATGGACGACATCCCTAAAAGTGTTGTCGCTACCGGAATACCTGCTTTATCTACTAAATCATTTAATTCTTTTTCAGCTCCCGCAATGATAACCCCATGACCCGCTAAGATATAAGGCTTTTTCGCTTCATTAATCAGCTTCGCAGCAGCCGCCAAATGCTCCGGCTTAGGCTCGATCCGCGGCTTATAGGAAATAATGGATTTGCAAGGAATATATTCAAATGGCACGGTCATCTTATCCGACTGGGCCGTACGTGTAATATCAATCAATACAGGACCTGGACGGCCTGTTTCTGCAATATAAAATGCTTTTGCTATAATTTCAGGAATTTCATTCGCGTCCATCACCTGGTAATTCCATTTTGTAACTGGCATGGAAATACCAATCAAATCGCACTCTTGAAACGCATCGGTTCCTAATAAATTTCCTTTTACCTGACCCACAATGCATACCAAAGGCGTTGAATCCAACATCGCATCCGCAATCGGGGTAATTAAATTCGTAGCACCAGGACCCGAAGTTACCATGCAAACGCCTGCTTTATTCAGCATACGTGCATAACCTTGCGCAGCATGGCCAGCACCTTGCTCATGACGCACTAATATATGCTTCAAACGATCTTGATAATCGAATAAAGCATCGTAGGTAGGCATAATCGCACCTCCTGGGTATCCAAAAATAGTTGTAACTCCCTGCGCGACCAATGACTCCATGATAGCCTGAGCACCCGTCAAGAATTGCTTCTCTTCAGGTTGTTTTGAATCAGCGGGTTGGGTTTGGGTTTGTCCCATGGTCTTTTTACTATTTTGTCTTCAATCTAAAACGAATGGCTAATTTAAGCCTTCAAGCTTTAGAAAAAAATTGAATTGTTCATTTTTTACAAATCCGTTACACAACCTTGGCTGGCTGAAGCAACATTTTTGATATACTTACGTAAAACACCGGAGGTATGCGGGGAAACTTTCGGTTTCCATGCTTTCCGGCGCTCTGCTAATTCTTCGTCAGACACATGCAAGATGATTTTATTATCGACAGCGTCAATGGTGATCTTGTCTCCATCCTTCACCAAACCGATATTTCCACCTTCTTGCGCTTCTGGCGTTACGTGACCTACTACAAATCCGTGCGTTCCTCCCGAGAAACGACCATCTGTGATCATCGCCACTGAATTACCTAAACCTGCCCCCATCAAGGCGGAAGTTGGCTTTAACATTTCCGGCATCCCAGGTCCCCCTTTAGGGCCTTCATTGCGAATTACCACGACGTGGCCCGCTTTTATTTCGCCTTTCGATAAGAATTCCATCACCTCTTCCTCGCGCTCACATACTTTGGCAATTCCCTCGAAACGCTCTCCTTCTTTTCCTGTAATCTTTGCAACAGCTCCTTCGGTTGCCAAATTGCCATATAAAATCTGCAAGTGACCCGTTGGCTTCATCGGATTTGAAATCGGATGAATAATTTTCTGTGTCTCAAAATTCAAATCCGGCGCATCTGCCAAATTCTCCGCCATGGTCTTACCTGTTACAGTTAGACACTCCCCATGCAAGAAACCTTCTTTCAATAAATATTTCAAAATGGCTGGCATTCCTCCGATTGCCAACACATCTTCCATGTAGTATTTTCCAGACGGCTTCAAATCGGCCAATAATGGCGTACGATCCGAAATGTCTTGAATATCTTTCAGTGTAAAATCAACACCTGCCGAATGGGCAATCGCTAAATAATGTAACACCGCATTGGTACTTCCACCCAAGGCCATAACGACCGTCATCGCATTCTCGAATGATTTGCGCGTCATGATGTCACGTGGACAAATATTTTTCTCCAATAAGACTTTCATCGCTGCACCAATCGCCAAACACTCAGCTTTTTTGCCTTCGTGTGTCGCCGGATACGTAGACGAATTTGGCAAAACCAAACCCATCGCTTCCATCGATGATGCCATTGTATTGGCCGTATACATACCTCCACAAGCGCCTGGACCCGGAATTGAATTACGAATAACTCCTTCGTAATCTTCATCCGATATATTACCGGCGTATTTCTTACCTAAGGCTTCAAAAGCCGACACAATATCTAATTTCTCTCCTTTGTAGGATCCCGAACGAATCGTTCCTCCGTACACCAACATCCCCGGACGATTCACACGTGCCAAGGCCATCATCGCACCTGGCATGTTTTTGTCACAACCTACAACAGCAATCACGCCGTCATACCATTGCGCACCTACCACGTTTTCAATCGAATCTGCGATGATATCACGTGATGGCAAAGAATAACTCATCCCGTCATTGCCATTTGTCATCCCATCCGAAACCCCAATGGTGTGAAAAATCAAGCCCACCATGCCATTTTCTTGGATTCCCTTTTTCACGTGAACCGATAAACCGTTCAAGTGCATATTACATGGATTCCCCTCATAACCCGTACTTGCGATACCGATTTGAGCCTTATCCATGTCCTCTGGAGTCAATCCAATGCCATAAAGCATGGCTTTCGCCGCCGGATTAGTCACTTCTTGAGTAAGTGTTCTTGAGAATTTATTTAATGACATACGAGTAAATTTTTACAAACAACAAATATACGCAATCCAATTTGTTCAAGCCAACGTTTTACCAAACAATCGTTGGCCAATCAAGGAAATACAAAATAAATTATTTGTTTTCCCCTACTTGTTGGCGCCACATCGCATAGTATAAACCTTTATCGGCCAACAAACTTTCATGATTCCCTGATTCAACGACCTTACCTTTCTCCAATACATAAATGCGCGTCGCATGCATGATCGTAGATAAACGGTGAGCAATCAAAATCGTCAAATGCTCGGAAGCTTGTGAAACCGCACGAATGGTTTCCGAGATTTCTTCCTCCGTCAATGAATCCAAGGCCGAGGTTGCTTCGTCAAAAACTAACAAGTTCGGATCTCTCAACAAGGCACGAGCGATACTTAAGCGTTGTTTTTCGCCTCCGGAAACCTTCACTCCGCCTTCACCGATGAGGGAATCTAACCCTTTATCGGCACGGGCCAATAAGCTTTGGCAAGCTGCTTTTTCCAGCACTTCCATACATTGGGCATCGGTTGCATTGGGGTTCACGAACAATAAATTCTCTCGAATGGATCCGGAGAACAATTGGGTATCCTGCGTAACGAAACCTATTTTCTTGCGTAATTGATCAAAATCAATCGCATCACCTGCTTCACCATTGTAGTAAACTTGACCCTTTTTCGGTCGGTAAAGACCCACCAATAATTTCACCAAGGTCGACTTTCCTGCCCCCGAAGGCCCTACAAAGGCAATTGTTTCTCCGCCTTTAACTTGGAAAGAAATGTCAGACAAAGCTTCTTGCGTCGCAGATTGATGTTGGAAGGAAACATGATCAAAAGTCAAATCCTGAATGTGCGAAATCGACTTGGGATTTTCCGGTTTCTTCTCCCCTGGAATCGCCAAAATTTGCTCAAAATTCTGTAGCGACACCTCCGCTTCACGGAAGGTATTGACCACATTTCCGATCTCTTGCAAAGGGTTAAATAGGAAGAATGAATAGATGTTCAAGGAATAAAACTGGCCGATGGTGATTTGGCCTTTGTAAATCAAATAGATCAACACCACCACCATGAGCATACGCAATAAGTTGACGCAGGTACCTTGAACAAAAGCCATGGAACGCACATAACGCACTTTTTTCAATTCAAGCTTCAGAATTTTTTCCGTCGTCGCATTCAAATGGGCGATTTCCTGTTCGGCCAAACCGAGCGATTTCACCAATTCGATATTGCGTAAGGATTCCGTCGTAGA
>CANGCD010000003.1 GCA_947452215.1 Cytophagaceae bacterium
GTTTGAAACGGATTTGAGTGAAATTACCGAGGCCTTGAAGGTAGATTGTCAAATTGAGACTGATTTGCGCGTGCTGATTCCGGAAGAATATGTATCTAGCATTTCTGAACGATTGGGCTTATATACACGCTTGGATGAGATTGATGATGACACAAGTTTGACAGGATTTATCACAGAAATGGAAGACCGCTTTGGAAAAATGCCCTTGGAAGTCCAAGACATGATCGACTTGGTACGCTGTCGGTGGAAGGCCCAAGTATTACGTGTGGAAAAAATCACCCTGAAGAGCAATATATTGAAAATGTATTTCGTTTCACAGGAGATTCCACAGGAGATTGTGCTGAAGGTTATTCAATTTGTTAATAGCAAAAGAGGACAATGTCAGCTACGCGAAAAATCAGGAAAAATGATTTTGCAAGTAGATAGAATAAGTAACATCCCAGAATTAAACACTATTTTGGTGGATATTTTGGGATAGGATAGTAGGATTAAGTTGATTTTTATACCTTTGTTTTTCAAATTCTGACGAAAGAGCATATAGATGATTGCTAAATTATTAAATGTACTGGGCCTTTGTGCTAGCTTATTCATGTTGACTTCATGCCCAGGTGGCTTGAAAGGTGGACTTTCAAGTGGTTCAAAACCGAACAGTGTCAATATCGGAAATGTTTCTACGACTACCGGATTAGCCTACAATACTAAAAACGGTTTTCAGGTAGACAAAAAATTCACAGGACAGTTGACGGGACCTAACTTGGTTTTCATTGAAGGAGGACGCTTTACGATGGGTTCTTTGGAAGAGGATGTGTTAGGTTTACATGATAATATCGAGCGGACGGTGTCTGTTCAATCCTTTTACATGGATGAAACGGAAATCGCAAACGTGCATTATTTAGAATATTTGCACGCCGTCCAAACGGATTCCACACAAGATTTTTACGAGTCGGCCTTGCCTGACACCACCGTTTGGCGCAATGACTTAGCCTTTAATGATCCATACGTGGAGCAATATTTGCGCTTCCCAGGTTTCCGTATGTATCCTGTGGTAGGTGTTTCATGGAAGCAAGCAACGGATTATTGCATCTGGAGAACTGCAGCTGTGAATAATAACTTAGCATCGGCACCTTCTTCAAAAATCAAATTACCTAAGAAAGCGGCAGCAGGAGCAGCGACAACCGCGGCGGCACCTCGGACAAACTCAAATGCGCGTTTGACAATTGAATCAGGACGCGTTTTACCATCTTACCGTCTTCCAACGGAAGCGGAATGGGAATATGCGGCGAAAGCGATGATCGGTACGCAGCAACAAGATGAAAATCAGGTAAATCAACGCATCTATCCATGGGATGGCCCATCATTACGTGAGTCGTCTGGGAAAGGTCGAGGAACGATGTTGGCTAATTTCAAACGTGGTCGTGGTGACTATGCGGGTATCGCAGGCAAGTCGAATGATGGGGCCATAATTACCGCAGAGATTTACAAGTATGCTCCTAACGATTTTGGATTATATCAAATGGCGGGAAATGTTAATGAGTGGGTACAAGATTTGTATCGTCCATTATCTTTCCAAGACTTCAACGACTTGAATCCGGTTCGTCGGAATGATAAAGAAGATAAGGAGTCTCGTTATGATAGTAAGAACAATCAATCCTTGATTACAAATAAAGTACGTGTTTACAAAGGAGGCTCATGGGCAGATGTTGCTTATTGGTTAGCTCCAGGAACACGTCGTTACTTGGATGAAGATTCTGCAACAGCAACAATTGGATTCCGTTGTGCGATGATTTCTGCAGGTACAAACAAATAAAAAGCTTATTTCAAGGCTGCTAGTGTGAAAAAGGAGACCTCCTTGGCACCAGCGGCCTTTATTTTTTCTGCTGCGGCCAATAAAGTGGCGCCCGTGGTCAGCGTGTCATCCACAATCAGGATATGTTTATCCTTTACATCGGTAAGCACCTCAAACGAATCTTTTAAAATTTCAAATCTTCGAGTTCGATCTTGTCCAATCAAGGAATCGGTTTGGGCAAACTTGGCTAAGCCTAAAGGGAGGATTGGTAGTTCCAGCCCTTTGGCAAGTCCATTTCCAATGCATTCGGCTTGATTATATGTCCGCTCTTGAAGCCTTTTTGCATGTAGGGGAATCGGAATGATGCAATCCACCTCTTTAAAAAAATGGGACTTTTTCAATGATTGGCCAGCCCAACGTCCTAAAAATTCGCCTAAGTCTTCCGCCCCCTTGTATTTAATCGCATGCATGAGGTGTTGTACCCGCCCACCGGAAGCGAAAATAAAAAAGGTTTGAACCTCACCATAAGCGAACAGGCCATCAAACTTCGCGCGTAACCACCAGGGAGAATTTTGCACGTAATCGACTCGAGCTAAGGAGATTCGGCAATAGGTACAGATAAATTCTTCCGACTCAAAAAGGGGGTCTTCGCAAGCGAAACAGAGCTTTGGATAAAGCAATTGTAAAAAGGCATTAAACATCTACGAAATATTTTTGTATTTAATTAAGTTTCAGTAATTTTGCACCCCTAAACGAGTACCTAGACAAATCATTGTCCAAGTATTTGATTATTAACAAACGGATTAAAAAATCATTTCATAATTAACCTTTTAAAATGGCACGCGATTTAAAATTCACTAGAAACATCGGTATTGCTGCGCACATTGATGCGGGTAAAACCACGACCACGGAACGTATCCTGTATTATGCAGGGGTTTCCCACAAAATCGGTGAGGTACACGATGGTGCGGCAACAATGGACTGGATGGAGCAAGAGCAGGAACGTGGTATCACGATTACTTCTGCAGCGACAACAGTAGGTTGGAAATACCGCGATCAAGATTACCACATCAACATTATTGATACTCCAGGTCACGTTGACTTTACAGTAGAAGTAAACCGTTCATTACGTGTATTAGATGGTCTAGTATTTTTATTCTCTGCCGTTGACGGTGTGGAGCCACAATCAGAAACAAACTGGCGTTTGGCGAATAACTACAACGTAGCTCGTATTGGTTTCGTTAACAAAATGGACCGTTCAGGTGCTGATTTCTTAAACGTGTGTAAGCAAGTGAAAGAAATGTTGGGTAGCTACGCGGTGCCTTTGCAATTGCCTATCGGAGCTGAAGAAGGATTCGAAGGGGTAGTTGACTTGGTTAACTTCCGTGGTATCAAATGGAATGAGGCAGATAAGGGAATGACATTCACTGAGGTACCTATCCCAGATGATATGTTGGAAGAGGCTACTGAATACCGTGAGAAATTATTAGAAGCGGTAGCTGAGTTTGATGAGACGTTGATGGAGAAATATTTCGAAGATCCAGCATCTATCTCAGAAGATGAAATTTTAGCTGCATTACGTGCTGCTACGATTTCAATGAAAATCGTTCCAATGCTTTGTGGATCATCTTTCAAAAACAAAGGTGTTCAAACGATGTTGGATTACGTAATGGCTATCTTGCCATCTCCAATGGACAAAGAAGGCGTAAAAGGAACTCACCCAGATACGGGCGAAGAGATTTTGCGTAAGCCAAGTGAGTCAGAGCCATTTGCTGCTTTGGCATTTAAAATTGCAACAGATCCTTACGTTGGTCGTTTATGTTTCATCCGTGCGTATTCAGGTGGATTGGATTCAGGTTCTTATGTATTGAACAACCGTTCAGGAAATAAGGAGCGTATCTCTCGTATCTTCCAAATGCACGCGAACAAACAAAACTCAATCGATCGTTTAGGTGCAGGTGATATCGGTGCGGTAGTAGGTTTCAAAGACATCAAAACGGGTGATACCCTTTCTGATGAGAAACACCCAATCGTATTGGAAGCAATGGACTTCCCAGAGCCAGTTATCGGATACGCAATCGAGCCTAAGAAAACGGCTGATGCAGATAACTTCTCGAAAGCGATCACGAAGTTAATCGAAGAAGATCCAACGTTACAAGTTGAATCAAACGAAGAGACTGGTCAAACGATCATCAAAGGTATGGGTGAGCTTCACTTGGAGATCATCATCGACCGTATGCGTCGTGAGTTCAAAGTAGAAGTTAACCAAGGTGCTCCTCAAGTAGCGTATAAAGAGTCATTAACGAAGACAACAGAACACCGTGAGGTTTACAAGAAACAATCAGGTGGTCGTGGTAAGTTTGCTGATATCGTATTTGAAATCGGACCAAGAGAAGATGACAAACCAGGTTTAGAATTCGTTAACAATATCGTGGGTGGTGTGATTCCACGTGAATTTATCCCAGCGGTTCAAAAAGGTTTCGAAGAAGCAATGAAAACAGGTGCTTTGGCTGGATACCCAATGGATTCCATGAAAGTTCGTTTATTCCACGGTTCATACCATGATGTCGATTCAGATTCATTATCATTTGAATTAGCAGCTCGTATGGGTTACAAAGAATCAGCAAAACAAGCAGGTGCTAAGTTGATGGAGCCTATCATGGCTGTTGACGTAGTTACACCAGACGAATATACTGGACCTATCACAGGTGACTTAAACCGTCGTCGTGGTATCATGAAAGGTATGGATTCTCGTCAAGGAGCTGTTATTTTGAAGGCTGATGTGCCTCTTTCTGAATTATTCGGTTACGTAACAGATTTACGTACGATGTCTTCAGGACGTGCAACAGCATCGTTAACATTCTCTCATTACGAATTCGTTCCGCAAAACATTGCTGACGAAGTAGTTAAGAAAGCAAAAGGATTGTAAGATTCTTTTAAAATAGTAAAAGCCCGAACTTCACAGTTCGGGCTTTTTTTTGGCCTTGGAATGAATGGTGGGTAAACGCTGCCGGGGTCTGCGACCCCGGCAGCGTTACCGCTCAAAGCTACTAAAATCCAGTTGCAAAACGTCCAAGAAAACTGATAATCTTAAGCCACAAAATAGCGCTTAAACGCCTGAATCGGCAATTCAATCAAACGATAAGATAAGTAAGCTGTTAAACCGAGTACTCCCATCGGAACCAAATTAAATGGCAACTCCGGTACCACAACGCCCATGCGAGCCATCAATTGGAAAAACAAATCCGGCACCACCATGTGATATAAATAAAGACCATAAGACATTTGGCCTATCAAACGCAAAGGTTTAACTGACAAGGCACGTGACAAATTTCCCGACTGCATCGCAAAAAACAACAAAGCCACCGAGACCAAAGACGTAAACGTTCTAAAGAACAACTGCTTGACCAGGTCGGCATCCGTATGTTTCAAACACAACATGAGAAAGCAAAATCCCACCGGGATAATCAATCGTTTGATCCACAGACGCATTTCAGAAACATGACCCGCGCGCAAATAATGGGCTAATAAAGCTCCCCAGGCAAAGGTATCTACACAAGAAAACATACTTACTCCTAGTCCCCCGTAAACATGCACGGAAAAATAGCGGTATACTACTCCAAACAAGACCGTAAACCACAAAAAATAAGCACGAAAACGCGTCGCCAAAAGCAACATGCAAAGCGGCCAAAGCAAATAAAACTGCTCCTCTACCGACAGTGACCAATAAGGGGATAAAGCATCTGCCCAATTGCCATGTAATTCAATCCAATAGTTCACTAAATAGCTCCAATAATAGCCCGGATGTTCATAAAAATCGGTATTCAACACAATCGCAAAGCGCTTAAGCACGAGCAAGGCAATCATAACCAAAAAATAAATGGGAAAAATCCGCAGCGCCCTTCGTACCACAAAATTCTTGAAAGACCTCGCAAAGGTCCCTAAGGTCTGCTGTTCCATCAAAATATTGGAAATCAAATAGCCACTCAACACGAAAAACAACGTCACCCCAATCGGACCATTCGGCATTACATTAATCCCCTGGCCTTCCGGAAACCAATGATAAACCAAAACCAACAAAATCGCCAGGGCACGAACACCGTCCAGCGCAGGAATGTATTTCATATCAACAAAACTAATTAAAACCTCTTATCCTTCCTACAACCGTTTCATCCCCACAAAATATCTTTCGTCGAAAAGTTCCCACTTTATCAGCGGAAGCATGTATTTTTGATTCGAATTTTTCTGATACCATGACAAAAATTATAGAGACCAACCATATTTCCAAACGCTACGTAATGGGAGAAGAGATTATTGACGCACTCAAAGACGTCACAATCTCCGTAAACAAAGGTGAATACGTGGCTTTCATGGGACCATCCGGATCAGGAAAATCAACGCTCATGAACATCGTCGGCTGCTTAGATACACCTAGCACCGGTTCCTATATCTTAAACGGCCAAGACGTTTCGACCATGTCGGAAAATGAATTAGCCGCCGTTCGAAACAAAGAAATTGGTTTCGTTTTTCAAACATTTAACCTACTCCCACGTCAATCAGCCCTAGAAAACGTAGCACTTCCGCTAATCTATGCGGGATATTCCAAAGCTGAACGTACTAGAATTGCCATGGAAACGCTTAAAGGTGTCGGCTTAGATAATCGGGCACTCCACAAACCAAACGAGCTCTCAGGTGGACAAAGACAGCGTGTCGCTGTCGCGCGCGCCTTGGTAAACGACCCGTCTATTTTATTGGCCGATGAACCCACGGGAAACTTAGATACAAAAACGTCCTACGAAATCATGGACCTGTTCGATCAATTACATAAAAAAGGCAATACCATCGTCATGGTTACCCACGAAGACGATATTGCCCAATATGCTCACCGAATCATTCGTTTGCGTGATGGAATCGTAGAATCAGATACGATCAACAAAAACGTCCGTAAGGTCGAAAAAATCTAAACCTTTACTCGGTCGGTTCCGTACGGTGCACGCTGCGTGCGGCGTAACCAACTATTCGCCTCTGCATTATTCACGAAATGTTCTTTCGTTGGATCCCATTGTAATTGACCCGGCACCTTCATGGCGATATGTGTTATCAAACAAACCGTGCACGCCCGGTGACCCATTTCAATCGGCGAAATCGGTTCTTTTCGTGATTCAATACAATCCAACCAGTTTCCATGCTGGTCATCCGAGTGATACAAATGCAATTCGTTCGCCCCAATCACCGATTCTAAAATCTTCGGATCCGAAGCATCCAATGCCTTCGAGCGCACCTTAGACGTTGGATCACTGGAGGTAGCCGCATAATCTCCGCGCGAAACAAATATCCAACCTTCTGAACCTTCGTAGCGAATTCCATTGGGGAACCCACCCGACGTGTACATCGTGATGCCATTCGCGTATTCCGCCTTAGCCATAAAATCACCATGAACATTCCATAAACCAGATTTTGGAAATTCAGCCACAGCTTCTACCGAAATGGGACCCGTGTATTCCGTATCCATTCCCCAGGCTGCAGAATCATAATGGTGCTGCCCCCAACCCGTAATCATCCCCGCACCAAATTGCTCCATGCGTAACCAACCTGGTCGATCATACCCTTTTTGCGGATGCACCGCTATTTCGGTATAAGGCATATTCGGCGTAGAACCCAACCACATATCGTAATTAAATCCTTTCGGGATAGGCATCGCAGGAGCTGGGGGGCCTGAAGGATCTCCGGGTAAACCAACCTTCACCGTATGCAATTTTCCAATTCGACCATTGCGAACCAATTCAGCCGCAATGCGAAATTGAGAAGTAGAACGCTGCTGCGTTCCCACCTGCAAAATTCTGCCGGTCTTCTTAATGACTTCGGCCAATTGGCGCCCCTCGTGAATCGTTAAGGAAGTAGGCTTCTGTAAATATATATCCTTCCCAGCCAATGCCGCTTCCATCGCTGGCTGTGCATGCCAAAAGTCGGGCGTACTAATCATCACAGCATCAATGTCTTTGTTCAATAACATCTCCCGATAATCATCGTACATTTTTACATCGATGTAATTCGATTGCCCTGTTTTTTTTGTGTAGTATTCCTCCACCAATTGCTTGGTTTCTTCCGTCCGGTGGCGGTCCAAATCACAAACCGCCATGATGCGCGCTTGATCAAATTTCCATGTTCCGGGCAAATCGTGCGTGCGGGCAATCCGACCGCAACCGATTTGGCCAATATTAATTTTGTTGCTTGGCGCATTTTTTCCCCCAAGTACATGAGCCGGAACAATCGTAGGAAAACCTAAGGTCCCCACCGCTCCGATCGCTAAGTTGTTAATGAAGTTTCTCCGTTTCATGCTTTGATGGATATGTTGGTGGCGTTTTTCTGAGCAATTAAGGCAAGTTCTGTTGATAAGAAACAATGCGCCTGTGTCATGGCCGTTTCGGTACGATTTAAGACATCGTCAACTAACAATTCTCCATGCGGCAAGTTAACATCCTTGCAATCGATATACAGCGTTTCCTTGTTATTTACGATGTATAAATGACTTCCCGTCCCATGCGGCGAGGCAATATCCGTATTCTTGCGAACCTCAATATATCCATCCGTTCCTAAGATGGTCAAGCGACCGTCTCCCCAGGTGTTCAAACCATCAGGAGTAAACCAATCCACTCGAATATATCCGGAACCCTTGTTGCTACGCAGCATCAAATCCCCAAAATCTTGAAATTTCGGATATTGTGGATGGTGATGATTCGCGATTTGCGATGCAACAACCTCTCCCTGCGTTGAGCCCGTAAAATGCAAAAATTGATCGACCTGATGAGAGGCGATATCGGTGATAATCCCACCGTAATACTTCGTGTCAAAAAACCAATCCGGACGAGAATTCACACTCATGCGGTGCGGGCCTGTACCCAAAGTCTGCATGACCTTTCCAATCTTTCCTTGAGCGACCAATTGGCTTGCCAACTCCGTTGCTTTATTCTCGAAACGCTCACTGAATGAAATCGAATAAATACGTTTTGTTTCCTTTTGAACCTTGCGAACCTCAGCCAATTGCTCCAAACTAATAATTCCAGGTTTATCCACCATATAGTCTTTCCCATGTTGCATGACACGAATTCCTAAAGGCGCGCGCTCATGCGGCGTAATAGAACTCAAAACCAATTTAATGCTTGGGTCTTCCAGTACTTCCGCTTCACTTTTAACAAGCTTAGCTTGCGGGTATCTTTTGGCAAAATCTTTAATTAGATCCGGCTCTTTGGCATAATAGGAAACAAATTCCCCGCCACCACGAATGATTGAATTCGCCATGGAATAGATATGACCATGGTTAATACCAACAACCCCAAATCGCAAGCGAGGTGCAATCATTTTTTCCGGTTCAGCTTTAACAAAAGAGGATGTAACGTCTTTCACAGAAGGCATAAAAGCCAAACCGCTTAATAAACTCGCGTCGTGAAGGAACTTCCGACGGTTCGAAGTATTCGATTTCATGTATGAATAGGTTTAAACTATTCCTAAAAGTAAAAAAAAATGCGTGCCTACTGAATATTAACCACAAAAAAAGCTGCCCATTTCTGAACAGCTTTCTTTTATATAAAAAAATCTCAAACCTATTTTTTCTTCTCTTTAACACGAGCAGCTTTTCCTTGCTTACCACGCATGTAGAATAAACGTGCACGACGCACTTTACCACGACGCATTACTTCGATTTTATCGATGTTTGGCGATAAGATTGGGAAGATACGCTCAACACCAATTCCGTTTGATACTTTACGTACAGTGAAAGACTCTCCAGCACCTGAATTCTTACGTTGGATTACCAATCCTTGGAAAACCTGAATACGCTCCTTGTTACCCTCACGGATTTTTACGTATACATTGATTGTGTCTCCAGCTGCAAATTCTGGATGCTCAGCACGACGCGTTGCGTTTTCTGCTTCTACAAATTTAATTAAATCACTCATCTGACTTTTTATTTTGTGTAATATCAGCACTCAGCGGTCACTTCGTACATAAAATTGCTGATTGGGTTGCAAAGATAGGAAAAATATTTCTTTCCAAAAACAATTGACTACTTTTTACCTTTAATCGATTGAACAAAGCCAACAATCTCAGCATGAAGATCTTGCGCTTGGCCCAATAACTTAACAAATGCACTTCCGATGATGGCGCCTGCCGCAGATTCTGAAGCCTTCAAGAAACTCGAACGATCCGAAATACCAAAGCCAATTAAACGAGGATTTTTCAAATTCATCGCCTCAATCCGCTTAAAATATGTCTCTTGATCACTCGAAATCCCAGTCTTCGCTCCCGTTGTACTCGCCGACGAAACCATGTAAATAAATCCTTTACTAATCGCATCGATTTGGGCAATGCGTGCATCTGTGGTTTGTGGTGTAATCAAAAAGATATTATACAAACCATAGTGTTCGAAAATCGCTTGGTATTCCGACTCAAATTCCGCCATCGGCAAATCCGGTAAAATCAATCCATCTACGCCCACTTCTGCACATTTTTTACAAAAAGCCTCCACACCATACTGCAACACCGGATTGATATAACCCATCAATAAGACCGGAACTGTCACCGTTTGGCGCATATTCTTCAGTTGCTCAAACAAATGCGCGACTGTCATTCCTTGATCCAATGAAACCTGATTAGATTGCTGAATAGTCTCCCCATCCGCCACAGGATCCGAATACGGCATCCCAATCTCGATGATATCCACACCTCCAGCTTGCAAGGCGTTCAATACTGTCATCGTATCCCCGAAATTCGGGTAACCCGCGGTCGCATAAACATTTAAAATAGGCTCCGTCGCCTCCGCAAATAATTTCGTAATCCGATTCATCCTAGTCATTCAATTTTAAACGTTGCTGATAGGTCGATAGATCTTTATCGCCTCTTCCCGACAAATTCACTACAATCACTTCGTTGGCTTTGGCATGTAATTTACCAAAAACTGCCAAGGCATGTGCTGATTCTAAGGCAGGAATAATTCCCTCCAACATCGAGCATTCCAAAGCTGCTTCCAAGGCCTCCTCATCCGTAATATCATAAAATTTCGCACGACCTGTTTGGAACAAGTTCGCGTGCATCGGCCCAATGCCCGGATAATCCAATCCTGCCGAAATCGAATAAGGTTCAATCACCTGGCCATCTTCGGTCTGCATCAATAAACTCTTACTCCCGTGTAAAACACCCGGTTTACCCAAAAACGTAGTCGCTGCCGAATGCCCTGTACTAACTCCTTGACCCGCAGCCTCCGCCGCAATCAATTGCGTACGTGGCTCATCCAAGAAATGGTAAAAAGCGCCAGCCGCATTCGAACCGCCACCTACGCATGCTATAACATAATCCGGATAATCCCGACCTTCCTTCTCCTGCAATTGGCTACGCATTTCTTCGGAAATTACCGACTGAAACCGTGCCACCATGTCGGGATAGGGATGTGGCCCAACGACCGAACCGATGATGTAATGCGTATCAACGGGATTATTAATCCAGTGACGCATCGCTTCATTCGTGGCATCTTTTAAAGTTTTTGACCCCGATTGAGCGGCAACAACTTGAGCGCCCAACATACGCATCCGCGCCACATTGGGAGCTTGGCGTTCGATGTCAATAGCACCCATGTAGACGATACATTCCATGCCCATTAACGCACAAACCGTTGCCGTCGCCACGCCATGTTGGCCCGCGCCCGTCTCCGCCACAATCTTGTGTTTACCCAAACGCTTCGCCACCAAAATCTGACCAATCGTATTGTTCACTTTGTGCGCGCCTGTATGACATAAATCCTCCCGTTTCAAGTAAATATTTGTCTTGTACTTAGCAGATAAACGCTCCGCCTTGAACAAGGGGGTCGGTCGGCCGACGTAGTCTTTCAACAACGCATGAAACTCCTCCTGAAAGGATGGTTCCGCGATGATGTCTAAATAGCGACTACGTAATTCCTCGACATTGGGATACAACATTTCTGGAATAAAGGCTCCGCCAAAATCCCCGTAATACCCACGCTCGTCAACTTGAAATGACTGATTCATATGTTTTGCATTATTTCTTTCACCTTCGCCAAGTCCTTTAATCCGGGACTCAACTCTAATTTACTATTAAAATCCAAGGCATAAATACCTGGCAATTGCTTTGCTTCCTCTACACTCGCCTCATCCAACCCTCCCGCTAAAAAATACGGAATTTCGAGGGAATAGACCTTCAAGATAGACCAATCGAAACGCTCCCCTGTTCCACCCACTTGAGCTCCCTTTTTTGTATCAAACAAGTAATAATCAGGCTTTAAATTCAAGCCTTTTATATCTTCCTCTGACGCGACGCTGACAGCTTTAATGACCGTCAATCCTTCAGCATGCAAGGCGTCAATCACATCCTGCCCCTCTTCTCCATGCAATTGTACAACCTGAAACCCAGCCTTTTTAGACAGCGAGATAATCGTATCCGTTGATTCATTCACAAACACACCCACGGCCTTCGTATGAGCAGGAAGTGCAGGAATTACAAAATCGGCTCCAACAAAGCGGGGTGATTTCTCGACCCAAATAAAGCCCATGTAATCCGGTTCGCAAGCTGCCACCGCCTCGATATTAGTCAAATCCCGCATGCCGCAAACCTTCCACTTCATCTGCTATTGCTTTAAAAAATCGGTTAAGGCTTGACCTGGATTTGATGTTTTCATAAAACTCTCCCCAATCAAAAAGCCACGATATCCGTAAGTTTTCAAGTCCTTAATTATTTCAGGTCCCGAAATACAACTCTCGGAAACTTTGACAAATTGTTCCGGAATTTTATCCGATAACACTTTAGATGCCTCCACGTTTTGTTCCGAAAAATTCTTCAAATTTCGGTTATTAACGCCCACAACCGATATAAATTCACCCAAGGAACGATCTAATTCTTCTAGGTCGTGTACCTCCAACAAGGTTTCCATACCTAATGAACGCGCCAAGCTCCCTAAAGTTTTGATTTCCTGTGGGCTTAATGCCGCCGCGATCAACAATACCACATCCGCTCCCATGGATTTCGCTTCAATGATTTGGTATTCATCTACCATAAAATCCTTACGCAAAATAGGCGTGTTTGGATTCGTTCGGCGAGCCAAATCAAAGTCGGCATAGGTCCCTCCAAAATATTCCGTATCCGTCAGCACCGACAAGCAAGCCGCACCCGCCGCCACATACCCACGCGTCACCTCATCGACACCCATGGAATCATTGATGATGCCCTTGGAAGGAGACTTACGCTTAAACTCTGCAATGATACCGGTAGATGCTGGCTGAACCAAAGACATGGCCAAGGAATGACAAGCCCGGGCAAAATAGCCTTGCTTTTCTAATTGAGATACAGAAACGCGTGCTTTCGCTGCGGCAACTTCCTCCCGTTTTGTGGCAATGATTTGATCTAGGATACTCATAATTTTATCTTTACTACGCGTCTTAATCCATAATAAACTTCTTAAACACTTGGAATGCTTTTCCGCTTTCCAAGGATTCCTTCGCCATGGCAAAACCATCCACTAAGGACGGAGCCTTCTCGGCAACCCATAATGCCGCTCCCGCATTGGCTAATACAGCATTCGTTTGTGCCGGTGTCCCTTCTCGCTGTAAAATTTTATACAACATATTCGCAGACTCTTCCACATTTGCCCCCCCATACAATTCCGATTGCTGTACATATGAACAAGCTAAATCAGACGGCTCATAAACTTTTCTACCAGCGCTCGTTTCCAATCTAAAGTTAGATGTCAACGATATTTCATCATAGCCATCTTCGGCATAGACTATACCATATTTCTTACTCGAGTCTTTAAAAAAACCGGCATACAAATCGAATACCTCTGGCGAGTATACGCCAGTTAATTGCTTATTGACATTCGCTGGATTCAACAAGGGCCCTAACAAATTAAAAAAGGTTTTCATCCCTAATTCTTTCCGAATTGGTCCTACATAACGCATCGCTGGATGAAAAAGGGGTGCATGCAAAAAGCACATGCCTGCCGTTTCCATTTTACGCTTTAATACTTTCGGGTCATTATTGAATTTCAAACCCAAAAACTCCAATACTGTCGAGGAACCCACCGAAGAAGAAACGCCATGGTTACCATGTTTGGCAATCTTTTGACCCGCACCCACAATCACAAAAGAGGAAGTAGTGCTGATGTTAAAGGTGTCCTTTCCATCGCCACCCGTCCCACAAACATCCATCGCATCGAATTCCGATAAATCCACAATTACAGCTAAGTCTAACATCGCTGAAACGAAGCCTTTCAACTCCTGCACTTGGATGGGATGATACCAATAAGATGATAAAAATGCGGCAATTTGGCTAGGATTTACCCCTCCATTCCCGATTTGTAACATAACCTCGTGCGCCTCTTGTTCCGACAACGCCTCTCCACTCACTCTTCTTTCTAGAACCTTTTTCATCTTATTTCATCCAATTTTTAATCATTTGCAATCCATGTTGCGTCAAATATGCTTCAGGGTGAAACTGCACCCCTCGAACATCATATTGCTGATGCGCCTCCGCTAACACATAAGCCTGGTCGTCTTGTGCCGTTATCTTTAAATCTGTTGGCATAGACCCCGGAATTACCGTCCAAGAATGGTAGCGACAAACCTCGAAACGCGAGGGAATATCCAAGAATAATCGCTCCGTAGGATCAATCACTTGACACTCTGTCGTTACCCCATGCAATACTTCTCCCATATTTTGCAATTCCGAACCAAAAGCCTCTGCAATCGCCTGATGACCTAGGCATACGCCTAAAATCTTTTTGGTCGACTTATATTCTTTCAACAAATCCATCATAATACCCGCTTCTGATGGAATCCCCGGTCCTGGTGACAGAAGGATTTGGTCATATTTACCCACTTCCTCCAAACTAATTTTATCGTTGCGAAATACATCCACATTCGCACCCAATTCCTTTAATAAGTATACCAAGTTGTACACGAAGGAATCATAATTATCTAAAACCAATACGTTCGTCATGTCTTCTTAAGCTAAGTTCTCCGCAACTTCCAATGCACGACGCAAAGCTGCTAATTTATTATGTATTTCTTGCATTTCACTTGCCACAACCGATTTCGCCACGACACCCATGCCCGCCTGGAAAAACAAGGTATTTCCTTTACTCAAAAAGGTACGAATCGCAATCGCATGATTGAAATTCCCTTGGAAATCCATGAATCCAATGGCACCCCCGTAAATCGCACGGTTTGTTGGCTCCAACCGATTAATAATCGTCATCGCATTGTGTTTCGGTGCACCACTTAAAGTTCCGGCAGGAAACGTATCTGCCACCAATTGCAAGGGATTAACTCCTTTTTGCAATCGGCCAGTCACTTTAGAAACCAAGTGAATGACATGTGAGAAAAATTGTACTTCCTTGAAGGTTTCCACTTTTACTTGATCCGCACTTCTACTTAAATCATTTCGTGCTAAATCGACCAACATGACATGTTCGGCTGTTTCTTTAGGGTCTGCCAAAAGCTCTTGAGCAAGTTCAGCATCTCGTGCATCATCGCCCGAGCGTCTGAACGTTCCAGCAATGGGATGAATTTCAGCCACATCGCCTTCCACCTTGATTTGCTTCTCAGGCGAAGCGCCGAAAATCCGATATTGTTCGTAATCGAAATAGAATAAATAGGGCGATGGATTCACCGAGCGCAAGGCACGATACACTTGAAAATCATCCCCTTTGAATCCTTGCGAAAAACGGCGAGAAGGAACGATTTGGAAAACATCCCCACGTAAACAATGCTTGATACAGGTCTCCACAATCTCTTTTACTTGCTCCTCTTTCAAATTACTCACCTCATCCCCAACACGTTCGAATCGCTCCGAATCGTAATGCGGCATATTCAACAAATAAGTAATCGTATCAAAGTTTGGCTCCGATCCATCATAACTGTGCGCATATAGTGACATTTGATTATTGAAATGATTCACTGCGACCACATAACGATAAACATAGTAACGAATGGACGGAATTTCCGTTTCGGGATTTTTCGCTTGAATGTCGATATCCTCAAAATAGGTAACCGCATCGTAAGAAATATGCCCAAAAAGTCCATTGGCCATCGGAGAATCCCCCTTTTCTTTTTGAAAATCAAACCGATCTGCAAAAGCTTTGAGGGCCTGAACCGCATCCCGACGGTTCGCCAGGGTAAAATTCTCAACAGACCCGTCTGGAAATTTTTGAATGACCTGAGAATCAGTTAGTTCGAAGGACGCAACAGGATCAAAGGCAATATGCGAAAATCCGTGTTCCCGACCGTGGTAATCAGCCGATTCGAGGATGACGGAATTTTTAAAGTTTTTACGAATCTTCATGAAAATGCCGATTGGCGTGAGGGTATCGGCCAACAGGGTTTTTCTAGCAGTTCGAATTTGTATTGTAGACATGTTTTCTAGGGACAAAATTAAAAAAAGGCTTACTGAGAACAGCAAGCCTTTCGTAAACATATCATGTACACACAGCAAAACTGTTCAAGGAAATATTAGCCTTGCCACCAGTTTTTATTGTATGTTGCTTTTGTCATTTTCGTATTAATTTGATGCAAATGTAAACTGAAATCTCTTAATTCAAAATTTTAGCCAATTAAATCCCACAAATTTCCGTATAAATCCTCAAATACCAGCACTTTACCATATTCTTCAACGACGGGACCACGCACAATTTTGATCTTATGTTTCATCAAATTTTGATGATCTTTTTCGAAATCATCCGTATGTAAAAACAAGAAAACACGGCCACCCGTTTGGTTACCCACACGTGATTTTTGCTCATCAGTTGCGGCTTTAGCCAATAACAATTGACAAGAGCCTTCGCCAGACGGCTGTACCAAAACCCAGCGTTTCACATCACTTAACCGTGTGTCCTCCACTAAGGTGAATCCTAATTTTTCTGTGTACCAAGCGATTGCCTCGTCATAATCGGCAACCACAAGGGCAATGTGCATCAGGCGATGGTTCATAGTTCAGTTGTCAGTGGACAGTCGTCAGTTTAGTTTTCGTCGCGGCCCACGAAGTTGAATGGGCTAATTAATTTCAATTCCGCTTTAATGGCATCGGAGACAGCTAGGCCATCGATAAAATTATGGAATACCGTTTGGTCTATTTTACCATGGTGACGGGTCAAATCCTTTAAAGCCTCATAAGGTTTCGGGAAGGCCTCACGACGCAATACCGTTTGAATGGCCTCCGCAATCACCACCCAGTTATCTTCTAAATCTTGTTGGATTTTGCTATTGTTTAATTCCAATTTACCCAAACCCCGTTGCAAGGAATTCAACGAAATGATGACATGAGCCAAAGGCGTTCCGACATTACGTAGCACGGTTGAATCCGTCAAATCGCGCTGTAAACGCGAGATAGGTAATTTTGCTGATAAGAATTCGAAAAAGGCATTAGCCATGGCTAAATTCCCTTCTGCGTTTTCAAAATCAATCGGGTTAACTTTATGTGGCATCGCCGAAGAGCCGATTTCTCCTGCTTTAATTTTTTGCTTGAAATAACCCATCGAGATATACTGCCAAATATCACGGGACAAATCAATCAAGATGGTATCTAAACGCTTTAGTCCATCAAAATAGGCAGCTAAATTATCGTAATGCTCAATTTGCGTGGTGTACTTCGAGCGTGTAATTCCTAGGTTTGCATGCAGTTTGGCAGCAAATTCTGGCCAATTAATCTCAGGAAAGGATACCTGATGCGCATTAAAGTTTCCTGTCGCACCCCCGAATTTTCCGGTAAATGGCACTTGCGCCAATAAATCCAATTGACGATTTAAACGCTCAACAAACACCTTGATTTCTTTTCCCAAACGAGTTGGAGATGCCGGTTGGCCATGTGTATGGGCCAACAAGGGTATCTCTTTCCATTCTGTTGCATATGCATCCAAAATAGCTACAACAGCTTGGTATGCAGGAAGAATGACTTGTTTGTGTGCCTCCGCGATCGAAAGCGGAATCGCAGTATTATTAATATCTTGGGATGTAAGGCCAAAATGAATAAACTCTACAAATGGCGTTAAATCACCCGGTAAGGCCAACATCCGGTCTTTGATGAAATATTCTACTGCCTTCACGTCATGGTTTGTCACCTTTTCTGTCTCTTTAATCCATTGAGCATCAGCTTCGGTGAAATTCGTATACATCGCACGCAATGCAGCAAAATGTTCCTTGGGAAAACTCGCTAAAGGTGCCAAAGGAATTTCACACAAGGCGATGAAGTATTCGATTTCTACACGAACGCGGTATTGGATTAACCCAAACTCGGAAAAATAAGGAGCGAGCGATTGAGTTTGACGGCGGTAACGACCATCAACGGGCGAGATTGCCGTTAGCAGATTTAATTCCATAAGTTCTATTCAAAGCGCAAAGGTACAACATTTTAAAAAATTATTCGTAATTTCAAGCATGTTACAGCCCAGATATCTTTCGGTCGTTTTAGCATTGGTCATTGCCATCGTAACAACGGCGTTCCTATCGTTTATCCCAACTTCTGATTTGGTCACGATGACCATTGGATTTATCAGTTGTTTTATATTTGGTTCGGTGCTTATTTATTTTGCGTTGGATTACTTAGTCTTTCAGGAAGTAAACTCACTGTACGACCGAATCAAGCAGATTAAAAAGAAAGATTTTAGCGTCACACCACGCAAGCAATTGGTTGAAAAAGAGAATCCCATTGAACTCTTAAGAAAGGAATTAAATACCTATGTTGCGACCAAAGAGGGGGAGGTACAGGACTTGAAAAAAGCGGCTAAATACCGACAAGAATTTTTAGCCGACGTTTCACATGAATTAAAAACTCCCATTTTCGCAGCCCAAGGATTTGTCCATACCTTATTGGATAATCCGGAAGAAGATCTGGAAATTCGTGTAAAGTTTTTAGAAAAGGCTGCCAAAAGTTTAGACGGCTTAGACAATTTAGTTCAGGATTTATTAACCGTATCTCAAATCGAAACGGGGGCTGTTAAGATTGAGAAAAAGAAGATTGATCTGCGCCCTTTAATTGAAGAAATTTTTGAACAAGTAGAGGCAAAAGCCAAAAAAAAGGATGTAAAACTAAAGCTCATTGCCCCGAAAGGTGACATTCAGGTAAAAGCTGATACGCAACGCATTTCCCAAGTAATCATGAATTTGGTGGTCAATGCCATAAAATACGGCAAGGAAAAGGGACTAGTGCAGATTATTATAACCGAAAAGAAAAAGGCCTATACCATTTCAGTCGTGGACAATGGTCCAGGAATTCCCGAAGAACATTTACACCGCATCTTTGAACGCTTCTACCGTGTAGATAAGAGCCGGGCGAAAAACTCAGGCGGAACAGGACTTGGCCTTTCCATTGTAAAGCACATCGTTCAGGCACACAATAGCAAGATTTCGGTGCAGTCGGAAGAAAGCAAAGGAACGCGGTTCGAGTTTAAGTTGGAGAAGGCGTAACGTAAAGATGCGATTCCTCGAATTAGCAAAACAACATGTAGAGACGCGATACCTCGCGTCTCTACAAATCAAAAAAAAGACGCGAAGTATCGCGTCTCTACAATATCTAAACCGCTCCTTCCGTCAGACGCTCCGCATTTTCAGCGATACGCAATTGCTCGATGAATTCCGCGATTTCTCCATCCATTACAGTTGGCAAATTGTAAACAGTTAATCCAATACGGTGATCAGTTACACGACCTTGCGGATAATTATAGGTACGGATTTTATCGGAACGGTCACCCGTGCCAACCATCGATTTCCGATTGCCTGCGATTTCCGCATTCCGTTTCGCTAATTCGATCTCATAAAGGCGTGAACGTAATACGGTCATCGCCTTGTCGAAGTTCTTAATTTGAGAACGTTCATCTTGACATTGAACAACTAATCCTGATGGAATGTGCGTGACACGAACCGCCGAATACGTTGTATTTACGGATTGACCACCTGCACCCGAAGAACAGAAGGTATCTTTCCGAATGTCATTCATGTTAATTTGCACATCCACCTCATCCGCTTCAGGCATCACGGCAACCGTAGCAGCCGAGGTGTGAATACGACCCGCGGATTCCGTTGCAGGAACACGCTGAACCCGGTGTACACCTGATTCAAACTTCAATTTGGCATATACATCTTCTCCTTGAACGGAAATGATAATCTCTTTATAACCTCCGGCAGTACCATCGGTAAAATCCATAATTTGAAAAGTCCAACCCTGCTTCTCTGCAAAACGTTGGTACATGCGAAACAAATCACCCGCAAAAATGGAAGCCTCATCCCCGCCAGTACCTCCGCGAATTTCAAGAATACAATCTTTCGAATCGTTGGGATCCCGAGGAATCAACATTTCCTTCAAGACTTCCTGCATTTCCTTCTCAGCTGGAACTAATTCTTCCAACTCCGCTTTTGCCATATCACGAAAATCTTCGTCCTTTTCTGTCGCAATAACAGACTTGGCTTCTTCGATGGATTGCAACAAGTTTTGGTAAGCAATGTATTGCTCAACGATTTTTTGTAAGTCCTTGTATTCCTTACTTAAGGTCTTGAATTTCTTTAAGTCGGAAACAATTTCCGGCATCGCAATTTGTTGTTCTACTTCGATGAATCGTTCTCGGATGGCTTCTAGCTGCTCCAGCATGTCTAATCGGGGTTAAAAAATCTCCGCAAAGATAACAATTAAATTCATTGCCCTTTCTGCTCAAGATGAATACCTTTGTTCTTTCTCCCAGAACCCATGAAAAATTTCCTGATCATACTTGTTGGCATTACGCTTTATGCATGTGACTTTTCCAAAAGAATCGACACCACCGCAGCCGTGAAAGAGATGCGCGAACGCCAAGTCAAGCGTGTTTTACCACAAGATATTGTCAATCAAGTGGATGTTTTGGGAAAAGCGCTTCAAATGAACCTAAGCAAAGGAGTGTCTGCGGACACCTTGCGGTCAAAAAACAAGGTGCTCATTCAAATGGGAAGCGTTTCACAATTGAAACAATCCGTTACCGATACAAAAATTGTTGAAATGCTAAATGCCATAGATTTCGGCATGGCGAACAAACAAGAAATCCCCGCAAGTATTCAGAAAAACAGTACGGGGGATAGCCTTTTCTATATATTTCCAACGAATAATGGAAATATTACCTTGATTGGTTTCAGCAAAAAACAAGTGATTATTCAGATGGACAAACCGCTGATTAAATAGGGTTAGATTTCACAAGGGCCAACATATTTTTATAAATCTCCTGCATTTCAGGGCGCATCATAAATGCCTGCTGATCGAAAACCACGCGCGAATCACTCAATTTCGCAATATCTTGATCGGCATGTAAGCTTTGATTAGCAAAAAAAGCTTGCACGTAGTTTTGAACAACTCCTTGAATGACGCTTTTATCTAATTCAATGGATTCCAACAAGCTTTGCGCCTGTAGCCAAAGTTGTTGAGTAAATAATCCAGCCATCAGCATGGCCAAATGGATTTTTTTGCGTTCCTCCCCATTCACTAGATAGATGGACTTAGAGATATCCTTCGCCAAGTGGACTAGCGTCGCCTCCGTTTCTTCAACCAAAACTTCAATACATATCGGCACATTGCTTAAGCTAATTTTACGTTCAGCTTGTAGATGTTGGACCGGAAATAACACGCCTAACTGATTGGTACTTTCTCGCAAGGGATCATATTGGATCATGGATTCCGTCAGCGATGCCGTGCCGGCCACGAGGACTAAGGTCGCATATTTGGGAAGCAATAACTCAGGTAAAACTTGCGGGTAGGCAGATTCCGGAACACAGAGAAAAAATACAGTCGAGCTTGATTCTGAAAAATCCAGGTGCTCTTGTACGCGCGCATTGTATAGGTAACTCACGACGTCACGGGCTTTCTCGGGGTCTCTACTAAAAACTTCTTGAACGCTATTTCCTGCATTTTCCAACGCTTGAGCTAAATGCCAAGCCACATGCCCTGCACCGATAAATGAAATTTTAATCATTACTGAATTTTTTCGTGTTTCGCCCCGACAAAAGGCATCCATTGATTATCCAAAATTCCGGAAAAATTTCGCAAAAACATAACGAAGGATGGTTTGAATGGTTGGCGAATTAAATGCATCCCCGCTTCTTCAGGTGTTTTGTCGCCTTTTTTCGAATTACAATATTTACATGCGGTGGTCAAATTATCCCAAGAGGTCCTGCCTTGACGTGATTTAGGCATCACATGGTCTAAAGTAAGGTGGTCCGAAGAACCACAATATTGACATTGATTCCCATCCCGTTTAAAGATATTTTGTCTTGTTAGCACCACTCCTTTGTATGGAAAATACACATACCGATTTAATCGAATGACGGAAGGGAAGGGAAATGATTGACTGATGGAATGGAGTCTTTCTGTACTTGATTCTGCGATGAGCTCCGCTTTATTGAGGTAGACTAATAAAAACGCCTTCGGCATGGAGCAAATCGTTAATGCACTGTAATCTTGATTAAGGACTAAAACTTTCTGACTCATAGACATCCAATTTTATAAGGTAATCCCTGCGCAAATCCATCACATGCTTTAAAGTTACATAAAATAATCAACTGATAAACAAGGACTTGGTATAAAAATTTGAATGGGTTTTCACCTATTAAAACGTCATTCTGAGCCCTTTTTAGTAGATTTGTGAAAAATAACACAAAGGCCCATGGCATCCCTGCTAGAAAAAATTAAATCATTGTCCATATCATTCGCGCAAGAGACTGTTGGCAACCGCCACCATTTGCACATGCATCCTGAATTATCCTTTCAGGAAACAGCAACACAGGCGTATGTGGAAGCGCAATTGAATGCATGGGGAATTTCGACGAGTCGATTAGCGAATACGGGAGTTGTGGCGATGATCGAGGGGAACAATCCAACAAAAAAAGTAGTTGCTTTGCGTGCCGACATGGATGCACTGCCTATTATTGAGACCAATGATGTTCCCTACAAATCCCAAAATCCAGGGGTAATGCATGCTTGCGGTCATGATGTGCACACGTCCTCGCTTTTAGGGACGGCACATATATTACAATCGATCAAGGATGAGTTTGAAGGTACGGTGAAGTTGATATTTCAACCTGCAGAGGAAAAGGCGCCAGGTGGAGCAAGCATCATGATCAAGGAAGGTGTTTTAGAAAATCCGAAGCCGGTGAGTATGTTTGGCCAGCATGTTGCCACGAACGTTCCGGTAGGCAAAATAGGATTCCGTGAGGGTATGTACATGGCAAGCACGGATGAATTGTATATTAAAGTAATTGGCAAAGGAGGTCACGGCGCCATGCCAGATGCTTGTATTGACCCAATCGTGATCGCCTCGCACATCATCGTGGCGATGCAGCAAATCATTTCACGCAATAAGAATCCTAAGTTTCCGTCGGTTTTAACCTTTGGTAAGATCGAAGGATTGGGAGCGACTAACGTCATTCCGGATGAAGTGAATATTGCGGGTACTTTCCGAGCGATGGATGAAACATGGCGTGCAGAAGGATTGGAGAAAATGAAAAAATTGGCTGAGGGAATAGCGGATGCGATGGGAGGCCAAGCGATCTTTGAAGTTTTAAAGGGCTATCCCTTCTTACAAAATAATCCAGAACTAACGCGTAAAGCCAAAGCTGCTGCGATTGCCTACATGGGCGAAGAAAATATCGTAGATTTAGATCTCTGGATGGCCGGGGAGGATTTCGCTTTTTACACGCACCATGTGGATGCATGTTTCTACCGATTAGGCATTCGTAATGAAGCAAAAGGCATAACGAGCGGCGTTCATACCCCAACTTTCGATATCGATGAAGATGCATTGGCCATTGGGCCGGGTTTAATGGCCTGGTTGGCGGTGAATGAATTATCCTTGTAGAGACGAGACACCTCGCGTATGAAAAATGTAGAGACGCGATACCTCGCGTCTAAAACAAAAAAGACGCAAAGTATTGCGTCTCTACAAATCAAAAAAAAGACGCGAAGTCTCGCGTCTCTGTAATTCGATTTTTAAAACGCCATCGGATCTGGCCATTTGAAATCGTAACTTAATTCCTCCACAATTTTATCGCCTGAGACAATTTTGCCCCCTAAACAAGGTTGGCTTGAGTCCCAATACCCTGGATTCATCCCCCGTTTCTCACAATCATTCATTCCGACATCCTGCTTCGTTGGGTGTTCAGGGGCAACGATATTGTATATTCCAGATGGGATCTTCTCGCAAGTCAAGGCGATCAAATTCACCACATCATCTTTGTGCACATAATTCACTGGGCAATTCGCCCCATCATTACGTTTATTTGCGAAATATTTGGCAACGAATCGATCTCCACCCATCAAACCGCCTAAGCGCAAAATGACAGAGGCGACAGGAGAGGCTGCAACAATGGCTTCCGATTGCGCCATTAATGAATTTGAGTTAATTTCTCCATCTTCATCAACAATTGCCGATACATTTGCATAGACGGATGTAGAGGAAAGAAAGATGATTTTCTCAACTTTCTGGGGATCCAAGCCATCAACCCATGCTTGAACGATGCGTAAATATTGTTCTTCTGAATTTTTCTTTCGGCGAGGCGGAATCGCCCAAACTTGAATGGCGGATTGATTTAATTGTGACCAATCACCTTCTGTCGTTTCGTCATTGGCGCGAAAATCCACAACGTGAATCTTTGGATGCTTCGCTTGTTGATGCACCTGAGATGCAGAAACCTTTACTTCAAAATCCGCTAAAGCTAATTTAAATGCCAATGGTGCGCCTACCCAACCGCCTCCGTAAATACTTAGGTTCTTTTTCATAATTTTATGCACCTTTGGAACAAATGCAAAACAAAGATAGTTTATAAGCCATGAATAAAATGTTTTTTGTGCCGATGATCACCATCATTTTAGTTGCGCTCGACTATTATGTATGGATGGCAGTCAAGACGGCCTTTCGAAATTCCCGAAAAAGTATCCGCCAAACTGCTACGATCATTTATTGGGGGTTTACCGCATTCGTCCTTTTAGGAACCATATCTTACAATGCGCTTCCCCTGCATGCGTGGAAAAATGAATTCCGCATCACATTTATGGCGCTTGTCATGATTTCAGTAATGAGCAAATTATTCATCATCATCTTTTTGTTGTTAGAAGACATTACCCGCTTTTTTAGATGGGGAACCAATAAAATCCGCAAAAAAGATCCGAGCGCGATTAGTCGGCATGAATTCCTATCCCAAGCAGCCTTGGCGGTAGGCGCGGTTCCTGCAGCGACATTCGCCTTTGGCATATTGTCTGGCGCACATGATTACCGCATCGAGCAGGTGAGTTTAAAGATTCCAAAATTACCCAAAGAATTTCGTGGCATGCGCATCGCACAAGTTTCGGATATCCACTCGGGAAGTTTCTTTAACAAAACCGCCGTGCAAGGGGGTGTGGATATGTTGATACGTGAAAAGACCGATTTAGTATTCTTTACCGGTGACTTGGTTAACAATGAGTCCAAAGAAGTGGAAGACTATTTTAATATGTTTTCCAAAATCAAGGCACCTTACGGTGTTTTCAGCACGTTAGGGAATCATGATTACGGGGATTATGTAAAGTGGAAGAGTCCTGAGGCGAAGAAGCAGAATTTAAAAGACTTGATGAAAGCCCATGAATTGATGGGCTGGAATCTGATGATGGATGAGAACCACATCATTTCTGAATCAGGAGAAAAGCTAGCGATCATCGGGGTACAAAATATAGGGATTGGTCGTTTCCCATGGTATGGCAATCTATCTAAAGCCTATGCGGGAACAGAGGAGGCCGCAACCAAATTATTATTATCGCATGATCCGACACATTGGAATGCGGAGGTAACGAAGAACGCTAAATTCCATGACATAGATGTGGCCTTTGCAGGTCATACCCATGGGGCTCAGTTCGGCGTGAAGATTCCCGGTTTCGAAACATGGTCTCCTGCCAAATATATTTATAAGCAATGGGCAGGATTATATAAGGAAAACGGCCAACAACTTTATGTGAATCGAGGATTTGGTTATTTAGGATACCCGGGGCGTGTAGGGATGCCGCCAGAGATAACGGTGTTTACATTGAGTTAGACATTAGACGGTTGGCATTGGAGTTGAGAGTTAAGAATTAAGAGTGAAGAGATAAGAGTTAAGAGTTGAGAGTTAAGCTTTTGGACTCCGGACTTCGGACTCCGGACTTCGGACTCCGGACTAGCGACTGTCTACTCCCTTCGGACTTCGGACTAGTGACTAGCGATTGATCATTAACTACTTTTTTCGCATTCCCTTTGCTGCTTTCTAAAAAAAAGCTATTTTTGCATCCCAATTAATTGGTTTCGTGGCCGAGTGGCTAGGCAGAGGTCTGCAAAACCTTCTACAGCGGTTCGAATCCGCTCGAAACCTCAAAAAACCTTCCAAGTGGAAGGTTTTTTTGTTTAACTCGATTTTGTACAAACTACTCTAGAAAAATTACACTTTCTTTTTCTGTTTATTTTGAAAGATTCTAAATAAATACAAAAACAAGAAAAAATCCTAAAATAGATTTAGCAATAAATTGTTTCCTAAAAATTCGGAATGTAGTTTTGCGAACTGAATTAAAATGAGAAAAACTAAGATGATGTTTTGCAAAAAATCAACACTCGTTAAATCTTTATTATCCTTTGCGATACTCTTTGCTAGCGTGAGTGCAACATTCGCTCAAGATGCAGCAGAAGGCGAAACCCTATTCAAAAACAACTGTGCCGCATGCCACAACACGTCTGATGAAGTGCTTGTAGGTCCTGGCTTAAAGGGAGTTAGCGAAAGACGTCCTATCGAATGGATCGTTAAATGGGTACACAATCCTCAAGCCGTTATTGCTTCGGGAGACAAATACGCAAATGATTTGTACAACAAGTTTAATAAGGCAGCAATGACTCCTTATCCGAACTTCACTGAACCTCAAATCAAAAGCATTATTGCTTACATTGATGCAGCAAATGTAGCTCCAGCAGCTCCAGCAGCAGGTGCAGCTCCAGCAGCAGGCACAGCAGCTCCGGCAGCTCAAAGCTCTGGTGGGATGCTTGAAGTATTATTAGTTGGCCTTTTGATCATCATGGTCATCGTATTAATCGCTTTGTTGTCAATCGTTAGCACATTAAGCAAGATCACAACAGCGGGAGAAGGCTCAATAGAAGCTCCTTTATTGCAACGCCTAGCCGAAAATGCTAAAGCATTGGCCGCTAATTCAGCTGTTAAAACAGGAATCTTAGTCTTAGCATTGTTATTGGGGGGTAAAGCCACAATCGATGCAGCATATGGTGTGGGTATTCACCAAGGATACGCACCAGAGCAACCGATTAAATTTTCTCACAAATTGCACGCTGGACAATATCAAATTAACTGTAACTATTGCCACACGGGTGTATATGCAGGAAAAGGAGCTAACGTTCCGTCAGCAAACATCTGTATGAACTGCCACAACGCAATCAAGCGTGAGTCTCCAGAAATTCAAAAAATCTATAACGCGATTGAAAACAACGAGCCTATTCAATGGGTACGTGTTCATAACTTGCCTGATTTGGCATATTTCAATCACTCCCAACATACAAACGTAGGTGGCTTGGAGTGTAAAAATTGCCACGGCGAGATTGAAAAAATGGAGGTAGTTGAGCAACGTTCTTCTTTAACAATGGGATGGTGTATCGATTGTCACCGCGAAACGGATGTAAACTCAAAAGGAAATGCATATTATGACAAGTTAGTTGAGGTGCATAACAAAGACAGCAAAACACCGCTTAAAGTGCAAAACATTGGTGGCTTAGAGTGTTCTAAGTGTCACTATTAATCATATTACAATAGATTCAAAATTAGTCTGAATAAGAAAGATTATATGGAAAATTCGAACAAGAGGTATTGGAAAGGAATTGAGGAGTTAACCAATGAACCATCGTTTGTAAAAAATATCCACAATGAGTTTGGCAACATGCCCTCAGAAAATGATGCGAAAGGCGAAGCCTTAGTTGATGGTTCTGGAACTCATCGTCGTGACTTTTTAAAGATGTTGGGATTCGGAGTTGCAGCTGTTTCATTAGCAGCCTGTGAAGCCCCAGTTAAAAACACCATTCCTTACTTGAACAAACCGGAGGATGTTGAGCCTACGATTGCCAACTGGTATGCGTCTACTTACACAGATGGTGGCGATTACGCATCAATCTTAGTAAAGACTCGTGAAGGTCGTCCAATTAAAATCGAAGGAAATACCCTGTCTTCTGTTTCAAAAGGAGCTCTTTCAGGTCGTGCGCATGCATCTGTTTTGAGTCTATATGACAATGAAAAATTAAAAGGTCCGCAAGCAGCTGGAAAAGCAACAGATTGGAAGCAATTGGATGCTGAATTCACAGCTAAATTAGCCGCAGTAGCTGCTAAGGGTGGTCAAATACGAATTGTATCGAATACGCTTCTTTCGCCAACTACGAAAAAGGTGATTGCGGATTTCGCTGCGAAATACCCAACAACACAACATATCTCTTACGATGCGAATCCAGCTTACGGATTATCTGCTGCACATGCTGGCATTATCCCAAGCATCGATTTTAGCAAAGCAAAAACAATCGTTTCTGTAGGTGCTGATTTCTTAGGATCATGGATTGCTCCAAGTGAATTTTCTTCACAATGGGCAGTAACTCGCCGAGTAAGCTCAGAAAAAGGTGGTAAAAAAGATATGTCACGTCACTATCAGTTTGAGACAATTATGTCCATGACTGGAGCGAATGCTGATTATCGTGCTACTTACAAACCATCACAAGAAGGTTTAGTTGCTGTCGCATTATACAATGCAGTAGCAAAATTAACAGGTGCAGCAGGAATTGCTGGAGCTGCTGTCAAAGTAGAGCATTTAGATAAGGCTGCGAAGGATTTAGTAGCATCAAAAGGTGCTTCTATCATCGTTGCTGGATCGAATGATCCTGAAGTACAAAAAATCGTTGCAGCTACAAACGCTTTAGTAGGCGCTTATGGTTCGACACTTAATACTGCTATTCCAATGAATTACCGTCAAGGTAATGACATGGCAATGGCCAACTTCATCAAAGAAGCAGGTGCGGGTAAAATTGGTGCGGTTATTTTCTATAACGCAAACCCAGTTTATAACCACCCTATGGGAGCGGCTTTAGCTACAGCTTTACCGAAAGTTGAAGTTAGTTTAGCAACCAACGAGCGTGCAGATGAAACAGCATCTTTATGCCAATTCATCGCACCTGATTCTCACTTCTTAGAATCATGGAATGATGCAGAACCAAAAGCTGGTTTCTACTCATTAACACAACCGACCATTTCTACGATCTTCAAAACACGTCAAGCGCAATCAAGTTTCTTAACTTGGGCAGGTTTGTCAGGTGATTTTGCAGCATACTTAGAAAGCAATTGGGAAAACAACATCTTAAAAGGTGGTAAAGTAGCTTGGAACAACGCTTTGCATAATGGGGTTTTCGAACCAAATGCAGGTACAGTTTCGGCATCTAGCCCATCCGTTGACATCAATGCTGCCGCTGCTGCTATCGCAAAAGCTTACTCAGCAACATCAACTGGATTAGAAATTACTGTTTATGAGAAAGTAGGTTTAGGAACAGGTTCACAAGCAAACAACCCATGGTTACAGGAATTCCCTGAGCCGGTTTCAAAAGCTTGTTGGGACAATTATGCAGCCATCTCGCAACCAACAGCTACAGAATTAAAATTAAAGCAAGGCGACTTAGTTAAAGTAAGCGCTAAAGGATACGAAGTTACGTTGCCGATTTTGGTTCAACCAGGTCAAGCGCAAGGAACGATTGCCATTGCGATTGGTTACGGACGTACGAAAGCAGGTAAATCAGCTGACGGAGTAGGTGTTAATGCATATCCATTTATTTCTGAAATCAATGGCGCTTGTGTAGGAACATGTACACAAGGCGTATCCGTAACATCTACAGGTGAAACAAAAGACATCGCTCAAACGCAAACACACCAAACGGTGATGGCGCGTCAAGCGGTTGTTCAAGAAACGGTATTAGCTGAATTTGCTAAAAACCCTTTAGCAGGAAGCTACAAACCAAGAGTTAAGACATCTGAGGGCGAAAAAGACGCAACAGATTTAAGCCTTTGGAATGGTCACGAATACAATAACCACGCGTGGGGAATGGTGATCGACTTAAATACATGTACAGGATGTTCTGCTTGTGTGATTTCATGTTCAGCAGAAAATAACGTACCGGTAGTAGGTCGCCAAGAAGTAATTAACCGTCGGGAAATGCACTGGATGCGTATCGACCGTTATTATTCATCTGACGCAGAAGTTGAAGATTTAAAAGGATTGGAAATTGCATCGGATAATCCAGAAGTTGTATTCCAACCGATGTTGTGCCAACACTGTAACAATGCTCCATGTGAGACTGTTTGTCCTGTATTAGCGACAACACACTCTACAGAAGGATTGAACCAAATGACTTACAACCGTTGTATCGGTACACGTTATTGCGCAAATAACTGTCCATACAAAGTGCGTCGTTTCAACTGGTTCCGTTATTTCCAAACAGATGACTTTGATTTCCACTTCAACAACGATTTAGGTCGTATGGTGATTAACCCAGATGTGACGGTTCGTTCACGTGGGGTTATGGAAAAATGTTCGATGTGCGTTCAGCGTATTCAAGAAGGTAAATTAACCGCGAAGAAAGAGAAACGTCGTCCAGTAGACGGTGAAATTCAAGTAGCTTGTGCGCAATCATGCCCTACGAATGCAATTACATTTGGAGATATGAATGATCCTGCATCTGAAATCTCGAAATTGTTATTGGTTGAACAAGAAGGACGTGCTTACCACGTAATTGAAGAAATTAACGTGAAGCCAAATATTTCTTACTTGAAGAAAGTTCGTAACAAGGATGCTAAAAAAGCATAATTTTTTAATCGTAAAACAGTAAATAAAAATATGTCGCACGTTGTATCACCCATAAGAGAGAAACTAGTTACTGGTGGAAAATCTTATTCCGATGTTACCCACGATATCTGCAAACAAGTAGAAGGAGAGCCTACGAAAGAATGGAAAATTGCATTCGGGATCTCATGCCTTGTATTCATTTATGGTGCTTATTGCCTATTCTACACATGGTGGCAAGGTATTGGCGTTTGGGGATTAAATAAAACCGTAGGTTGGGCTTGGGATATCACTAACTTCGTTTGGTGGGTTGGTATCGGTCACGCCGGTACATTGATCTCTGCCGTTTTGTTATTGTTCCGTCAAAAATGGAGAACATCTATTAACCGTTCAGCGGAAGCGATGACAATCTTTGCTGTACTTTGTGCGGCATCATTTATCCTTGCGCACATGGGACGTCCTTGGTTAGCTCACTGGGCCTTACCACTTCCTAATGCCTTCGGATCATTATGGGTTAACTTCAACTCACCCTTGGTATGGGACGTATTTGCGATCTCGACATACTTATCCGTTTCTTTATTGTTCTGGTATATGGGTCTTGTTCCCGATTTGGCAACAATTCGTGACCGTGCAACCACAGCAGGACGTAAATTCTGGTATGGTTTATTCAGCTTAGGCTGGACAGGTTCTTCTAAAACTTGGGCACGTTATGAATACATGTCTTTGATTTTAGCAGGTATCTCTACTCCCCTAGTACTTTCTGTACATACGATTGTATCGATGGACTTTGCAACGTCGGTTATCCCAGGATGGCACACGACAATCTTCCCTCCCTACTTCGTAGCAGGAGCGATTTTCTCGGGCTTTGCTATGGTTCAAACCTTGTTGTTAATCACACGTGTGGTTTTCAAATTAGAAGATTACATCACCATTGAGCACATTGAAATGATGAACATCGTTATCACAGTAACGGGTTCAGTTGTGGGTATTGCTTACTTAACAGAGTTTTTCATCGCTTGGTATTCAGGTGTAGAATATGAAAGTTATGCATTTATCAACCGTGCAACAGGTCCTTATTGGTGGGCATATTGGATGATGATGACTTGTAACGTAATCTCTCCACAATTATTCTGGTCTAAAGCGATTCGTACCAATTTGATGGTTTCATTCTTCTTATCTATCGTCGTAAACGTAGGTATGTGGTTTGAGCGTTTCGTAATTATCGTGACATCTTTGCACCGTGATTACATTCCATCTTCATGGGCGATGTTCTCACCTACGCGTTATGATATTGGTGATTATATTTTCTCATTCGGTTTATTCTTTACTTTATTCTTCTTATTTGCGAAATTCTTACCGGTAGTTAATATGGCTGAGGTAAAAGCAGTAATGAAAGGTGTTTCATCAAACTTCCCAGAGAAGAAAGCGAAATCAACTAAGAAAACAGACGAGGAATAATTAACAAGCAATTCGAAATTAAAACAATATGAGTTCGACAACTAACTACATTTTGGGCGTATATGATGATGAAGATGAAGTTTTGCATGCAGTAACAGCTGTAAAAGCAAAAGGCATCAAAATCGAAGACGTATTCACCCCATTCCCGATTCACGGCTTAGACGTAGCGGTAGGACATGCGCGCACGCGTTTACCTATTGCAGCCTTTATGTTTGGAACATTGGGCTTGATTTGTGCTTTGGCATTAATCAGCTACACGATGGTATTTGACTGGCCGATGATCATTGGTGGTAAAGATTTCTTTGCCTTGCCCAACTGGATTCCGGTAACATTTGAAGGCACCGTGTTATTTACTGCATTTGGTTTAGTTACAACCTTTTGTGTATCCAACAATTTATATCCGGGCAACAAAGCGGAACCGCTTGACTTGCGCATTACGGATGACAAGTTTGTGATGGCAATTAACGTTGACAAAAACAAAGTAAGTGCTGCTGACATCAAGAAAGCCTTGAAAGATTCTGGCGCAATCGAAGTAAATACTAAATAATTAACCAAGAACAATTGTTCACGAAGAAGCATAACAAGATGTTTAATCCAAGAATTAAATTCGTTTTATTAGCTGGTGTAGTTGCAGGCTTAATGTCATGCGGTTCAGACCCGAACGATACAGGGACAGAATTTGCTCCCAACATGTATCATTCAGTTGGATATGAACCAATGACTCAAATCCAAGGTGACACCAATACCATCAACCCATTGGGAATGAACATGCGCTTACCAGTAAAAGGTACAGTCGCACGTAAACGCTACACAGGATCAGATAGTTTGAAGCAAGCATTCTTAGCTCAAGAAATGATTGCTAAAACGATTCCAAATGATAGCATTTCATACTCAGAGAAATCTTTGTACAACCCAATCGCTGCTACACCCGAAAACATCGAAGCAGGAAAGGCTCAATATGAGCGTTTTTGCCAACATTGTCATGGGGAAGCAGGAAAAGGTGATGGTTTAGTCGCTAAACAGTACAAAGGGGTACCGGTTTACTCAAGTGATGCATTAAAAACGATGAATGACGGGCACATTTACCATGTCATTACACACGGAAAAGGAAGAATGTGGCCACATGGATCACAGATCTCTTCGGAAAACCGTTGGAAAATCGTGCTTTATGTTCACGAACTACAAAAACAATAATTCAATCAATTTAAATTAAATACAGATCAAGATGGCGGGACATTCACATTTTTCCCCAGCAAACGTTGAAGAGCATTTTGAATTTAGTGCTGAAGGCAAAAAACGTATAATTTATGCTTTCATCGCTGGTTTAGCAGCTTTAGCGCTCGGTATTTACCTTTTGTCAAAAGGTGAAGCTGGCGGACACGAAGTAGCGAATGCAGGACACGAAGCGGTTAAAGCAGGACATGAAGCAGCAGGTGAACACCTTTCAGGTGGAGCCGTTTCTCATCAAGCAGGTGCTGAAGAACATTACGATTGGACAAATCGTATCTGGGCAAATGTTTGGTTGAACGCTGTATTCTTTACAGGTATTGCCGTTGTGGGTATGTTCTTTGTTTCTTTGCAATACTTAACTAAATCGGGTTGGTCTGCAGTGATGAAACGTGTACCTGAAGCATTTCCTAAGTTTTTATACATTTCGTTACCTATTTTGGCGGCGGTCTTTTTATTCAAAGGTGATGTTATTTTCCACTGGATGCACCATGGTGTTACTGAAGTAGGAAGTGAAAACTATGATAAAATCATTGCTGGTAAGTCTGGCTATTTGAATAAAAACTTCTTCTTGATTCGTCTAGTTGTATTTGGAGGATTGTGGATCCTTCTTTGGAACATGTTACGTAAAAAATCGTTAGAAGAGGATTTGAATGGGGGAACCGAATATTTTACACAATTAGTGAAAATTGGAACAGCATTCATCGTCATTTTCGGTGCCTCTAGTTCTATTTTCGCTTGGGATTGGGTGATGTCAATTGATACACACTGGTTCTCAACGATGTTCGGTTGGTATATGTTCGCATCATGGCACGTAACAACTTATGCCGTGATCGTATTAGCCATATTATACTTAAAAGATAAAGGTTTAATGGGCTATGTAAATGATAACCATTTACATGACTTAGGTAAATTTATGTTTGCCTTCTCTATCTTCTGGACTTACGTATGGTTTGAGCAATTCTTATTGATTTACTATGCCAATTTGCCAGAAGAAACAATCTATTTCTTAGAACGTTGGGAAGGTCACAACAAAATTTACAAAACATCAGAAATTTTGATGGTTATTTTAAACTTCTTGCTACCCTTCTTAGTTCTAATGACACGTGATGCAAAAAGAACGCGTATTTTCTTAAAAATCGCAGCATTCTTAATCATTGCAGGTCACTACATGGACTTTTACCAAATGATTATGCCGGGTGTTTTAGGGAAACACGGTGGTTACGGTTTAGTGGAGTTCGGGATGGTAACCGTATTTGCATCTGCATTCATTTATGTGATTTCAGGTGAATTAACGAAAGCTTCCTTGGTAGCAAAGAATCACCCATTCTTACCAGAGGCACTGCATCACGATATTTAGTATTAAGCGATTACGATTTTAACAAATACACATATGAATTACCTAATTGGTCTTTTATCCATCGTTTTCTTCATCTTAGCTATTTCGGTTATTGCTAAGAGTATGAAGTTAAATAAAAACCTAGCACAAGGCGAAGATGAGTCAACAGCAGTTGATTCAAGCAATGACACCAATGCATACGGCATGTTGATCTTTTGGTTGTTAGGAACAGTAGCAGGAGTTTGGTCATTTTTAAAATGTTTGCCTGATTTTTTACCGGAAGCGGCCTCAAATCACGGTCTATCAACAGACAAAATGTTTTGGACATCCATGGCTGTCGTGACGTTAGCATTTTTCGTAACGAATACTCTTTTGTTGTTTTTCGCATTTCAATACCGTTACAAGAAAGATAGAAAGGCTACGTTTTACCCAGTAAACCACAAATTAGAATTAATTTGGACGGTAATTCCGGCCATTGTAATGGCAATTCTTGTATTCACTGGTTGGAGAACGTGGAGAGATATTACGTCACAAGCACCAAGCGATGCTGTTGTGATAGAAATCACAGGTCATCAATTCGGATGGTACGTACGTTATGCAGGAAATGATGACAATCAATTAGGTCATTATAACTACAAAATGATCGATGAAACGAACAGCATCGGTATCGATTACACAGATAAGAATTCCTTTGATGATTTCACAGCGACAGAACTACATTTACCAAAAGGTAAACCCGTACTATTGAAAATTCATGCTCAGGATGTATTGCACTCAGTATATCTACCTTATCACCGTGTGAAAATGGATGCCGTGCCAGGTATGCCAACTAAATTTTGGTTTACGCCAAATGTCTCTACAGACGAAATGCGTGCTAAGTTGAATAACAAAGACTTCAACTTTAAGTTAAACTGTACAGAAATCTGTGGCCGTGGTCACTTCGGTATGGCCATTACGGTATTTGTTGATGAACCAGCGGATTACAAAAAATGGTGCGCGGAACAAAAACCATTCTTGGCTATGAATCCAAGCTATTTGGAAAAAGTACCTGCAAATTTAAAAGCAAAAGCAAGTAAGTATATTCCTGCAGAGCCCATTGCAACGGATAGCACAGCAACAGCTGCTGCACTATAAAAATTTAATAAGAACAGTAGAAAGAAAAATATATTCCTATGTCAACTGCTACAACACACGCTGAAGAGGTACACGCTCACGCACATGATCACGAACACGAGCATCATGAGCCAAATTTTATTCAGAAGTATATCTTCTCTGAAGACCACAAAACGATCGCCAAACAATACCTCATCATGGGTATCCTTTGGGCATTTGTTGGAGGTTCTTTATCGATCATCTTCCGTTTACAATTGGGTTTCCCAGAAATGCAATTGGAGTGGTTACGTCCTATTTTAGGCGAGTGGATAGATGAATCAGGTAAATTAGATAAGGAATTTTATCTAGCCCTTGTTACCATGCACGGGACAATCATGGTATTCTTTGTTTTAACAGCAGGTTTATCGGGTACTTTCTCAAACTTTTTGATTCCCTTGCAAATCGGTGCACGTGATATGGCCTCCGGATTCATTAACATGTTATCCTTCTGGTTCTTCTTCTTGTCATCGGCTGTGATGTTCTCATCGTTGTTTTTAGAAACAGGACCCGCATCTGGTGGTTGGGTTATTTACCCACCATTAAGCGCATTGCCACAAGCTATGCCAGGTTCGGGTTTAGGTATGACTTTATGGTTGACCTCTATGGCATTGTTTATCGTATCTTCTTTAATGGGAGGAATTAACTACATCTGTACGATCATCAACTTGCGTACACGTGGTATGACATTTACGAAAATGCCATTAACAATCTGGTCGTTCTTCTTTACAGCAATCTTAGGTTTATTATCATTCCCTGTATTGTTGTCGGCTGCATTATTGTTGATTTTTGACCGTTCTTTTGGAACATCGTTTTACTTATCAGAAATCTACATTCAAGGACAAGCACTTCCGAACATGGGAGGTTCTCCAATCTTGTACCAACACTTATTCTGGTTCTTAGGTCACCCTGAGGTATACATCGTTTTGTTACCTGCATTAGGTATGACATCTGAAATCATCGCAACAAATGCACGTAAGCCAATCTTTGGTTACCGTGCGATGATTGGATCCATGATGGGGATTACATTACTTGCCTTTATCGTATGGGCTCACCATATGTTCGTAACAGGAATGAATCCATTCTTAGGATCTGTATTTATGTTCCTTACATTGATCATTGCAGTACCTTCAGCAGTAAAAGCGTTTAACTACATCACCACATTGTGGAAAGGTAATTTGATCTTTACTCCTGCCATGTTATTCTCCATTGGTCTAGTATCCCTATTTATATCGGGTGGTGTAACGGGTATCATTTTAGGAAACTCGGCATTGGATATCAACTTACACGATACCTATTTCGTAGTAGCTCACTTCCACTTGGTAATGGGATCTGCTTCGTTCTTTGGTTTGATGGCGGGTGTTTATCACTGGTTCCCTAAAATGTTCGGTCGTATGATGAATAAAACCTTAGGTTACATTCACTTCTGGGCAACATTCGTAGGTGTATACTGTGTGTTCTTCCCAATGCACTATACAGGTATCGCAGGTTTCCCTCGTCGGTATTATTCATTTACTGCATTAGGTAATGGTCGTATGGAGGCATTCACAGATTTAAATGCATTCATCTCAATTGCTGCGATTTTAACTTTCTCAGCACAAGCAATTTTCTTCTTTAATTTCTTCTACTCGATCTTCAAAGGGAAAAAAGCATCTCAAAACCCATGGAATTCAACTACTTTGGAGTGGACAACTCCGGTAGAAGTTGGACACGGCAACTGGCCAGGTGAAATTCCTGCCGTATACCGTTGGCCTTACGATTACTCGAAACCAGGTGCTGAATCTGATTTCATCCCTCAAAACGTTCCGTATTCTGCAACACCAGAATCAAACTTACCTGAGGAAAATGAAGAAATTGCTAACGAAAAGGCAATTGAAAGTTTATTGGCTGCGCAAAACGAGTCATATAACCGTTAATTAAAAAAATGCTTAAGGATGCATCGAAATGGTTTCATTTGGATGCATCCTTTTTTTAGCTACCTACATGTCATTCCAACGATTCGGTATTATCACATTAATTAGCTTATATGTCCTCATATTAGCAGGTGGTATCGTACGAAGCACAGGCTCTGGCATGGGATGTCCGGATTGGCCTAAATGCTTTGGCCAATATATTCCTCCTACACAAGCATCTGAATTGCCTTTTAACTACCAGGAAATCTATAAAGAAAAACTTCATGGGGAGGTTTTATTCAATCCCACCAAAACCTGGATTGAATACCTAAACCGACTAGTTGGTGCCTTAACGGGTCTCTTTATGGCCACTACGCTTGTATTATCCCTGAAAAAAGGGCGGTCCGTAATTCTTCCTACCTTAGCAGCTTTTATATTAGTCATGGCCAATGCCATACTTGGCAAATATGTGGTTGACTCCTTCTTATTACCTGGTGTAGTTACCATGCACATGTTATTGACAACAGGTGTATTGTTTTTCCTATTAAAGGCTTTGCAAGTAGGTCAATCGAAAATCGAATTAGCCCAATCCCAACGTAAGTGGATTGCCATCAATGCCATCGTTATTGTCTTTCAAATTTTACTGGGGACGCAGGTTCGTGAAAACATGGACGACGTCATTCGCAGTTTGGGTGAAAATACGCGAGATCAATGGATAGAACATTTAGATATTGGTTACATCATTCACCGAACATTTTCTTGGGCAATATTAATCAGTCATTATTTCCTTTGGAAAAACGTACAATCGAGTGACCTAGCCAAAACAAAATATGTCAAGGCTTTTGTATTTTGTATTGGATTGTCATTGGTTTCGGGTGTGCTCATGGCATATTTTGCCTTGCCTTTAGGATCCCAACCGATCCACTTAACAAGCTCATTGGTTTTATTCGGACTTCACGTGCATGCGTGGTTAAAAACACGAAGTATATGAACAAAATAAAACCATACATCGCGCTTCTAAAGTCTCGGCTATCCATGACCGTAGCGTTCTCAGGAACCTTCGGATTTTTGCTTGCCCCTATTGAACACAGGGCCCTAGATATTATTTTAATATCACTCGGTGGGTTTTTCCTAACCGGTGCAGCTAATATCGTTAATCAATTAAAGGAAATTGAATACGATAAATTAATGAAGCGTACGGCCAAACGCCCGCTGCCCACCCAAACACTAACTCCACAAAACGCCCAGATTTACGGGCTGATTATTGCTGCACTTGCATTAGGTTTGTTAAGCTACTTCACCTGGAAAGCTGCAGCAATAGGTCTATTGTCTTATATCCTGTACGGCTATGTCTACACGCCCCTAAAACGCGTTGGCCCTATTTCCGTATTTGTAGGAGCTTTCCCAGGCGCATTTCCTCCGATGATCGGTTGGGTCGCAGCAACCCAACATTTTGGTTGGGAACCTGGTATCTTATTTGCGATTCAATTCTTCTGGCAATTCCCGCATTTTTGGGCCATCGCGTGGGTGGCGGATGCCGACTATAAAAAAGCGGGATTCCGCATGTTGCCAAATGAAGGCAAGAAAGACTTGAAAACGGCCTTTACCATTATGATTTATACGGTGTTCTTAATCCCGTTGGGATTCTTACCGTACATGATGCATATGACAGGAATTACATCAGCTATCATAACAATTGTTGCCGGTAGCTTGTTCTTAGGACAGACCTTTTACTTAATGATGAAACCAACAGACAAAGCGGCCCGCTGGATGATGTTTGGTTCCTTTATTTATTTATTAATCGTTCAAATCGCCTTTTTATTTGATAAAGCTTAAGTCATGAAAAAACCAGAAGAACTCCTCGCAGCCAATGAAACGCGTTCGGTCAATCCGAAAGTGTTTACCATGTGGCTGTTCATTGTCTCCATCGTCATGTTGTTTGCAGCCTTTACAAGTGCATATCTTGTAAGAAAGGCCGAAGGCAATTGGGTAGAATTCGAATTGCCCAATTTGTTTTATTATAGCACGGTCGTATTACTAGGCAGTAGCGCATCGATGCATTTTGCATATTTAGCAGCAAAAAAAGACCAATTTAATGCGCTTAGATTAAGTATTTCTATTACTTTTGTGCTCGGATTAATATTCTTAATCATGCAATTTTACGGTTGGATCCAATTAGTGGATGAAAACGTATTTTTTGTAGGAAATCCGTCAGGTTCTTTTGTTTATGTTCTTTCAGGCCTTCACGGGCTGCATTTAATCTCCGGATTAATTGTATTGTTGGTTGCTTTAGTGGCAGCTTTCCGACTGAAGATAAATGCAAAGGCATTGACCCAAATTAAGATTTGTACCACCTATTGGCACTTTTTAGATGCTTTATGGGTATATTTATTTTTATTTTTAGTTTTTAACAATTAAGCAATTACCGCATGTCAGTTGCACACACTGCCCCTGCTGTACCCGAAAACCTTTCATGGTCGGGTGGATCAGAACCTTTAAAAGCGAGTTACGGAAAATTAATGATGTGGTTTTTCCTCCTATCAGACACATTTACGTTCTCTGCCCTATTGATCACTTACGGAATGATCCGTTTCAGCCAACCCGCTTGGCTCGGAACACCTGATACGTTCTATTTTGCAACGACGCACTGGCCTATCCCTGAGAAGGTATTTGAAGCCGTTCCATTTTTACATGGAATGTCATTGCCTTTAGTATTCGTAGGTATCATGACCTTTATTTTGATCGCATCTTCGGTAACGATGGTTTTAGCTGTAGAAGCAGGACACCGTGGTGACCGCAAGGACGTTGAGAAGTGGATGTTATGGACAATCGTTGGGGGCTTTACATTCTTAGGTTCTCAAGCTTGGGAGTGGACACACTTTATCCATGGCCCAGAAGATTTATCATTAGCTGCGAAGCAATTAGTTGATGGTGTTATTTCGCCAATTGAAGGAGCCAACTTAGTTCGTAACCCATATGGCCCTCCTGCATTTGCGGATTTATTCTTCTTTATTACAGGATTCCATGGAACACACGTATTCTCAGGAGTTATCTTGAATGTATTAATTTTCTTTAATGCTGCTACAGGCGTATATGAGCGCAGAGGACATTATGAAATGGTTGAGAAAGTAGGTCTTTACTGGCACTTTGTTGACTTGGTTTGGGTATTCGTATTTACCTTCTTCTATTTAGTATAATCTTTATTCATTGATATTATGGCTCACGTAGCACACGAAACTTCTGAAAAAGAAATCGCCGCTCCAAACACCGGAGCGATTTGGAAAACATTTTGGATCCTATTGATCCTAACGGCAATCGAATTCGTTATCGCATTCACGATGCCCTCAAGTACCTTACGCGTTGCCATTTTCTGTGGCATGACCATCGTAAAAGCATTTTACATCGTTGGTGAATTCATGCACTTAAAGCATGAAGTGAAATCATTAATTTGGATGATTTTAGTTCCGACAATCTTCGTGGTTTGGCTTTTGATAGCCTTGATTTACGAAGGCGGTCACATGTATTAGTAAACCCATTTTCCTTTTAGGAATTATGAATAAGAAGACAGGCATCTTATTAATGACATTAATAGTGCCTGTCTTTATCTTTTTAGGGCTAAAGACATTCGGTACAAATCACTACGAATTACCCCGTTTTATTCCCGCAATCGATTCTACGACTGGGGAAATTAAAATGGCCAAAAGGATAAATCCACACTGGAATGAATCCGATCTCGATACTGTATTTCAAACAATTCCTGCATTCCAACTGACCGACGAGAACGGTCAGGTATTTTCTTCACAGAAACTACTAGGGAAAATTTACGTCGCTAATTTCTTCTTTACGCGTTGCGGAACGATTTGTCCCAAAATCACTTCACAGGTTAGTCGGGCAACGGACGCATTTATACAAGATAAAAACGTTCATTTCATCTCGATTTCGGTTGACCCGAAATATGATGAACCTAGTAAGCTTTCCGCTTATGCCAAACGTTTCGAAGCCGATTCAACGCGTTGGACCTTTTTAACAGGGGCAAAAAAAGAAATTTATCCTTTAATCCTCAAGGGCTTCCATGTACCCTTGGCAGATGCGTCTGAATACGATGCCGCGATTAAAAATCCTGACGAAACATTTATCCATTCTGAACGTTTAGTATTAGTAGATAAAGCTGGAATTATACGCGGATTTTACGACGGAACGGATAAGAAAGAGGTGGACAGATTGATTATGGAAATCAAAGTTTTAAAAAGTATTTATACGACAGAAGAATAGTATGTTAACATTGACAAAATCACCAAAGAATAATTTAATCATTAATGTGATCTCCATCGCAATCCCGTTAGCGGTTGCGGGGTTACTATCTTTGCCAACTAAATTGCCTTTAGGAGATTGGACGAAGGTTCTGCCTCATTTTATTGGAATCATTAACAGCACAACGGCCATTACCTTAATCATTGGTTTGATTGCAATCAAGCAAAAGAATATTGCCGGCCACCGCAAAGCGATGGGAGCAGCAGTATTACAAGGTGCTGTTTTCTTGGTTTTGTATATCCTTTATCATGTGGCGAATGAATCAACGAAATTTGGTGGGGAAGGACTCATCAAAGGCATTTATTTTTTCTTGCTTGCATCGCACATTATTCTTTCAATTGGTGTTGTACGTCTCGTGCTTATGGCACTTTACCATGCATTATCAGGGGATATTGAAGCACACAAGAAAACAGTTAAGTGGGCCTACCCTATTTGGTTGTACGTATCGGTTACGGGCGTAATTGTTTACCTAATGATTTCTCCATACTATGTATAAGCGTATATTTTTCATAGTTTGCTTATTATTACTCATCCAGCTGGATGTAGATGCACAATGTGCAATGTGTCGGACAACGGTAGAAAGTACTGTCTCGAATGGTCGTTCGAATATTGCAACAGGTTTAAACACGGGAATTTTATATTTATTGACAGCGCCCTATTTATTGGTAGGAGCCGTCGCGTGGCTTTGGTTCAAACAAAGCAAGCAAGAACAACAAGAGCGAATTGCCAAATGGCAATTACGTCAGCGCGTTTCCCAATTGCTCAGAAAATCGAATTAATCCCAAATCGGGTATTGCGTTAACTTAATCGTTTCGCCAAAGAAAATCTGCGTAGATTTTTCGAATGAATCAGTATAATCCGAAACGAAAAATTGGCGGGATGAAGTAGCTTGAGAATCTACCAACAAATCTGCATGCGCTAAGATCTGCTGAATAGCGGCCGCAACAATCAAAGACGTGTCAATCACCGGAATTTTTCCCTGAAAATAGGCATCAATCTGATTCTTAATTAAGGGATAATGCGTGCAGCCCAAAATCAAACCTTCAATATGAGCTAGGTTAGCATGAGCCAAATACTCCTTAATAATTTGCTCCGAAATATTATTGTTGAAGAATCCTTCCTCGATCATGGGTGCCAGCAACGGAGTAGCTAGGGATTTGATTTGAATGGCCTTCCCTAACGCTTCAGCTTTGGAAGCATAAATACCCGAGTTGACCGTTTGCTTCGTACCAATCAGTCCAATGGTTTTCTCAGCCCATTTTTGGTCTAAATAATCAATAACAGGGTCGATGACATTGACCACGATGGCTTTAGTGCCTACATAGGTTTTGACCAAATCGTACGCTGCGGCAGATGCAGAATTGCAAGCAATGAGGATCAATTTACATTGCTTCTCCATCAGGAAATTACAAATCTTCAAAGAATAGGCCTGAATGGCCGTAGCCGATTTGTCCCCATAAGGCAGATGCGCCGTATCCCCAAAGTAAATGATATTTTCATGAGGCATTAACTCAGTAATGGCATGGGCGAGCGTTAATCCGCCGATTCCACTATCAAAAATCCCGATGGGTGCTGCGTTTGGCATAGAAGTCTTATAGACTGTAAAGAACGGAATTTTGGGTTTCTTTTCAAACCCACGCAACCATTTCTACATTTTAACCATCTTTACGTACAATTAACATTTTGTCAACTTTGCTAACACATTTACCCTCCGAAAACCTTGAGCAATCATTGGTACAGGCCTGCAAAAAACAGGACCGAAAGGGTCAGCATGCGACATTTAATCGCTATTCTGGGAAAATGATGGCGGTATGTAGACGGTATTTGGGGAATAGCCCAGATGCAGAAGATGCATTGATGGAAGGGTTTATGAAAGTGTTTTCGAAAGTGGGAACCTTTAATGAGGCAGGAAGTTTTGAAGGATGGATTCGACGAATTGTGGTCAATGAGTGTTTGATGAAAATCCGTAAGCAGGGAGAAATGTTTACAAAAAACATTGACGAAGCATGGGATGTGGGTCAACCCGCTGATGTGTTGATGCAACTTCGAACAGTAGAAATAGAGAATCTGATTTCAGAATTGCCCCCGGGTTATCGAACGATATTTAATTTATATGCGATAGAAGGCTATTCGCATGACGAAATAGCAAACATGTTAAACATATCAGCCGGAACCTCGAAATCACAACTATCAAGAGCTCGGATGTTAATTCAGCAAAAAATAAAAATCATTGAATCATGAAAGAGCCAAAAAATACTTCGTGGGAAGCGCTTGACAAAGCTTGGCAAAAGCAAATTCAAGAATCAAGCGACGAAGTCCCTTCAAAATTGTGGGATGAGCTAGCGGAGCGCTTAGATGAAAAGCCGGCCGTTCCCTTGTGGACTCGTGTACGATTAAGTCCATGGACTTGGTCGGCGGCGGCCATTTTAGCTATCGTTGTTGGGGTCAATTGGGACAGTAATATGCCGGTGCAACCGAAAACAACGGCAGAGGCTGAGATTCAACTGCCAAAGTTGAATGAGCCAACAAAAATAGCTGATCTGGCATCAATCGAACCTAGATCTGAGCAACATTCAGAACACATCGCTAAGCCCGAACCGAATCAACTATACACACCGGCCGTGGAGCCAGGTGTAGAGGTTCAAGAACCACAACCCCTTGTAGCAAAGGCAGAGGCAAAACCGGAGCAGCCCGAGGAAGTTTGGGTGCGCATTGACATCAACCCGGTAGAAGAAAACGTAAAGCCAGCGGTGGTTGCTCAACAAGAACCCCCCAAATTGGCCAAGAAGAAAACCTTTTTAGGTCGTTTATTGAAACAAGTTAAACAAGTTGCCGCGGGCGAACAGCTGGACTGGCAAGAATTAAAAGAGGGGAATCGGTCATTGGAAGATGGCATTCACCAAGTAGCGAACACCTATTATCGAACAGAACAAACCGTTAAACAAACATTTCAAATACAATGAGAGCATTATTAATCATCGTCTTATTGGGCATGACCCAACAGCTTTTCGGAAATTCAAATCCAGACAGCTTATTATTAAAAATTGATAAACGAAACCAAACGATTATCGGAGGGAGCCAGGATAAAAACAAAACGCTTCGGGAGGAATTAGATAAGGTATTCCAGAGCAAGGGATTGGTTTTGACGGATAGTTTATGGCAAGTCGTTCGTGGCGTGATTCGCACAAATACGGAGGGGGATAGCAGCCTATCAGTCCAAATAGGAAATAGCAAAGTGAAAATTGGCGTCATTAAATCGGGGGCAACTTATACTGGACCTCAAAAAACCTTTAAAATGACCTATCCCAATGATGATGCCAAGAAGATCAATATTAAAACGGATAGCTTAGGCAAAGCACTAGTTATTCATAGCGACGGAAAAGAGGAAGTACGCGTAGGTTGGAATGGGATCCATGTCAAAGACGGCCAAGAAGAAGTGCACGTGGATTGGAATGGCGTGCGTGTAAAAGAGGCGAATGGCGAAGAAACGAATGTGACCTGGGGCAAGGATTCCCAAAAAGAAAACCAGAAGGATAAGAATAAAGACTTATATAATAGAAAAGGATTTAATGTATATATCGGACTTAACGGATTAGCGGGAGATATGCCACAAGTCACTACAATGATTTACCCAAGTCCTTATCTTAATTCGGACAAAGAGCTAAAGCCATTAGGATCTCGATTTGTGAGTCTAGATTTTACACATTCCGCTACACTCGCTAGAGGAAAGAAAAGTGCGTTAAAAGTGGGTTATGGATTTTCTTTTGATTGGTATAATTTCATGTTTGATCACAATCGGGTCGTAACTAAATCACCATCAGCCACCACATTCCAACCAATATTAGACGCACAAGGAAATGAAATCCAATTATCAAAAAATAAACTAACCGTTTCTTACATTACCTTACCAATCGTACCGCATGTAGTATTTAGCAAGCAGTCGGCAGTCCGCATGATCGGTTTAGGAGGCTATGTGAGTTATCGTTTGGATAGTTGGACGAAAACCATTGAAGAAAAGAATGACAACTTAGCGCGAAACGGGTCGAACTTCAATTTAAACCAGGTGCGCTACGGGGTAAAAGCCGAACTTGCGTTGCGCCATGTAGGCGAGTTGTTCTTTAATTATGATTTGTCACCCTTATTCCAAAAGGATTTAGGGCCACAATTAACGGCATTTAGCTTCGGAATTAAACTATAATTAAAAAATATCACATTTTTTTTGGCGAGAGCTTTGCAGAAATCAAAAAAGGAGGTACTTTTGCGAACTATTTCAGCAAAACGTTTCGCTGAAACAAAATGAAGGGGATATACCAGAGCGGCCAAATGGGGCAGACTGTAAATCTGCTGGTGAATGCCTACGGTGGTTCGAATCCATCTGTCCCCACATTTATTTATTGAATTTAGATTCTTTTTACAGGAGAATCTAGCCAGCGGGAGTAGCTCATTTGGTAGAGCGATAGCCTTCCAAGCTATAGGTGGCGGGTTCGAGCCCCGTCTCCCGCTCAGAATAAAGATGTTGCTTAGGAGAAAACCGCCTGAGTAATATTTTTATTTAGGGTAGGTCAAAAGTGACATACCGAAATGGCCGCAAGGTTTTGCCTTTGTAGCTCAGTGGTAGAGCACTTCCTTGGTAAGGAAGAGGTCGGCAGTTCAATCCTGCTCAAAGGCTCTAGGCATGAAGCAAGGCCGAATTTGGATAAGTACAATTTGAAATTTTTTATAACTTAATTAAGAACTAAATAATCATGGCAAAAGAGAATTTTGACCGAAGTAAACCCCACGTTAACATTGGTACAATTGGCCACGTTGACCACGGTAAAACAACTTTAACAGCTGCTATCACTAAAGTTCTTTCTGAAAAAGGTCTTGCTGAGAAAAAAGATTTCTCTTCCATTGACTCTGCTCCAGAAGAAAAAGA
>CANGCD010000004.1 GCA_947452215.1 Cytophagaceae bacterium
CCTTTTTTTAGGATTTTTTTCATTTTTGAATAATTTTTATGAAAGTTTCTGAGTCAACACCTGCAGTACTCTTACTTCAAGATGGAACCTTATTTCACGGAAAGGCCTTAGGGAAAATCGGAACCCATGGGGGTGAGATTTGCTTTAATACCGGAATGACGGGTTATCAAGAAATTTATACGGATCCTTCTTACAGCGGTCAAGTAATTATTAATACGACGGCACATATAGGAAACTATGGCGTAATCGATCAAGTGGAAGCTGAATCAAATCAAGTACAAATCGCAGGGATGGTTTGTAACGAGTTCGCAAGCCTTCACTCACGTGCTACCGCTGATGGGTCCTTACAAGATTATTTAGCTGACGCAGGCATCGTTGGAATTTCGGGCATTGATACGCGCGCTTTGGTACGTCACATCCGTACGCAAGGGGTTATGAATTGCTTAATTTCATCCGAGATTTCAGACTTAGCTACCTTACAAGCTGAATTAGCTAAAATACCTTCCATGGAGGGCTTGGAATTATCTTCACAGGTATGTACTAAACAAGCCTACTTCTTGGGTAACCCTTCAGCAACGTATAAAATTGCGGTATTGGATTTAGGAGTGAAGAAAAGCATTTTGACCAACTTCACTGATCGTGACTGTTACTTACAGGTATTTCCTGCAAAAACTCCTTTCGCAGAGATTGCTGCTTGGAACCCAGATGGATACTTTGTTTCCAATGGCCCAGGCGATCCCGCAACGATGCCTTATGCGGTGGAAACAGTTTCGCAGTTTTTAGCTTCGGATAAGCCTGTATTTGGAATCTGCTTAGGTCATCAAATCCTAGCACAGGTATGCGGTCTGTCTACGTATAAAATGCACAACGGTCACCGTGGTTTAAATCACCCGGTAAAAAACTTAATCTCTGGTCTTTCAGAAATTACCTCTCAAAATCACGGCTTCGCAGTGAAAATGGATGAGTTGAAATCATCGGAGAAAGCAGAGCTTACGCACATTAATTTGAATGATCAGACGGTTGAAGGCCTTCGTGTCAAAGGACGCAAAGCATTCTCGGTGCAACATCACCCAGAGGCTTCACCAGGACCGCATGATTCACGCTACTTGTTTGATCAGTTTATTGATTTATTAAAGTAGATACAAATAAAAGAAAAGCCCATCCGTCAGCTGACGGATGGGCTTTTTTATGATGTTAAATCCCTAGCTTTGGCGATCCTCCAAGGCTTGCGAAATCTATGTCAGGGATTAGTTTTTAGGAAATCCAAATAAAGCATTCTCCTTAATCATCGCAGCGACTGAACTAGGAACTAATTTCTCCCATTCGCCAGGACCTTGCTGAATCATATCCAAAACCTTGTCGGTACGAATGTTCATCAACTTCTCATCCGATTTTTTGATATCCTCTAATTTTGAATTATCCATCAAATATTGATAAAGACCTTTCAAGTGAGGTGCCGGCTTAAATGATTTTAAATTTAAAACAGCCCCTTGGTCGTCAATCGTCGGGTAAAGATATAACTTGATTTTGTGTCCAAATAAATTGGCAAAGGCACTTAATATACCTCCTTCTAAATGTGTATAATGCTTTTCTTCAAAAATATATTCGAGGTTTGGCATACCCATAATCAGTGCCATTTTAAGTTTAGAAAATTGACTTAAATAGGCAACCAATTTGAAATACTCATGGAAATTCGAAATCAAAACCGTTTGCCCCAATGAACACAAAATATCAACGCGGTCCAGGAAATCCTTCTCGTTGATGTTATGCTTTCCATCTTCCAAACTACGCAGTGTCAATTCGGATAAAACACAAATTTTATCATCATCCACATCTGCTTCCTGTTCGAATTGGGATTGTCCCTTCTTCAACATGTCTAAAAAGATGTTGGTCACCGGTCTGAAGCGACCGCGAATTGCAACGATGTGTTTCTTCGATAAGGCATCATAGGGTTGCATGACATTTCCATCAGGACCAAAAACAGCCGCCTGCGTATACCCATGTTTTACTAAATACAAGGACATCAAGCGATTATCTACCTCCTTGAAATCGGCCCCCTCAAAGCGTATCATGTCGATTTCTATACGATCTCTTGATAAATCGTCCAATAAGGAAAGTAATAATTGTTCCGGATCTTCATGATGGAAGTAACATCCATACAGGAGATTGACGCCGATGATTCCCAAAGCCTGTTGTTGGAGTACATTATCATTGTCCAACATATTCACGTGGATGACTACGCTATTAACAGGGCCGTTGGGACGCAGTTGAAAGCGTAACCCTATCCAACCGTGCGCATCATTTGTCTTCTGATAATTTAATGCGGAAACGGTGTCCGCAAATGCAAAGAATCGTTTTTCAGCAGCACTTTCAGTTAATCTAACTTGGAGCAATTTGTACTCCCGATTTAACATTTTGATTAAGCGCGGCTCACAAACATATTTACCTGATTCTTCTTCGCCATAAATGGCATCGGAAAAGGCCATATCATAAGCAGATATGGTTTTAGCGATGGTTCCAGAAGCCCCTCCAGCTTTAAAAAAGTTAGCAGCTACTTCTTGGCCAGCTCCAATTTCAGCAAACGAACCGTAAATACTACGATCTAAATTGATCTTAAGTGCTTTTTGTTTCGTTCCAATGGATTTTAATGCAGTGGTCATTGACGAATGAGTTTGTTGATAATTTGCTTAGGCATAAGCAAGTTAAAAAATAATCGCGTGCAATGGTAACGCTTCTTGAAAAAATCCTAAATAAGGTCCTTGTGGATTTCCTTGAAATACATGGTTAAACCAGCCATGGGCCCCTCGCTGATAATCCCTACGCGTAATTGTTTAGCCTTTAAAACGCGTTGTAATATATCGGCATAATAAAACGCAACCGAACCAGTGAAATGGATAGAAGTATTTGCCGCTTGTGGGTATTTCAACACGTATAAGTCACAAAAATCGTGAAAGGATTTTTCAACCAATTGATAGCAGAAGGGATGTTTCCGGTGATCGAACAAAAATTTTGAAAAGGAAGCGAACCAGCGATTAGGAAATTCTTCCCGGTATGCTTTCTGAAGTACGGTTAATCGGTCCAATTCGCCATATCGTTTAACAAATAGTGTACGTAAATCTGAGGGCATCTCATTGTGCAAGTAGCTCAAAACAAGGCTCTTACCTAAATGTCCGCCACTTCCTTCATCCCCAAGCCAAAATCCCAGGGGTGGAACTTGATGTTGCAGTTCACCTTGCTCAAAATACCCGGAGTTTGACCCTGTGCCTAATATACAAGCAATGCCCTCGGAATTGCCGCAAAGTGACAAACCTGCCGCAACCAAATCATTTTGAATGCTGAGCTGGGCTTCACCAATATGTGGTCTTAAGACCTCGTCCAAGACCTTGATTTTGGCTTCATCTGTTATGCCCGTGCCAAAGTAATAAACAAACTTTATGGTTAGTCCACCTATTTTACTTAGTGTATCGTGCTGCGCGTCTCGAATTTCCTCGGCCGTTTGGTAGTAGGGATTGATACCCGCAGATTGGAAACTTTCAAACGCTTCATGGGCTTTGGTAATGTATCGCCATGCCGTTTTGGTAGACCCACTTTCAATTAATAGTATCATTGTAATAGTCCAATGGGGGTGAATTTTTCGAATACCTTTTCACTGTGTGGCGCATCCGCTAATTCAGATGTTAAATCCTGTCCCGCCCAATGTTCGTAATGCTTACCATTTTTCCACAATTTGGAATTCGTCATGTCGTAGATATATCCACGGAACGCAACCCAAATTTCAGGTCGGTCTTGCCCATTTCGAAGAGCTAATTGAGAACGCGTATAGGAATGTAATGCTTGTGACAAAACCAAGTGTATTATTTTACGAAGCTAAATAAAAAGGATTAAAGACCGTTTTTTTAGTAAAGATTTTTAATTTTACATCTACGAAAAACTGAAGAAATTTATGAAAATCTTTCAAGGCCTATTCATTTGTTTATTAAGTGCTCAATTGCTCTCGTGTGGGTCCTCTTCAGGTTCCGATCCAGCTCCCACACCACAACCCACCGTTTCTCAGCTCATCAGTAAAACGTGGAGTGCAAACACAGCAACTTGGGATGGCGTTACGCAATATGCGAAATCCTCTACAACCAATTTAGTTTCTGGATACGCCCAATTTAAATTAGATTTATCGAGTACGACAGCAGCTTCGTTGACAGAATTCGACGGTCGTAAATTTACCGGGACTTATAGTTTATCTGCCGACAATAAGAAAATTACCATGAGCGGCCTGACGAGTTCTGAAGGCGCTCCTTCAGGGACGAATGGTACGTTAGAATTCAACATCGTAGGGACTCCATCTAGCTCGGCATTGAGTCTAGAGACAACAACTACCTACATCAAGGCAAGCAACAAAAAGGTAAGCTTGACTTTGATTAATCCTTAACAAATTAGACGATTCGTAAGCCGTCCCCCGTGGCGGCTTTTTTTATTATATGGAAAAGAGAACGGAAATAGGCACCTTAGGGGAGTTTGGCTTAATTAAGCGATTAGCCACGCCTTTCGAGCAACATCAAGGTTGGACAAAATTGGGAATTGGTGATGATGCAGCGCTATTAGAAGCATCCAATCAATTGACTGTCAGCTCAACGGAATTGCTCATCGAAGGGGTACATTTTGATTTATCCTATACACCCTTGCAGCATTTGGGTTTTAAGGTCGTCACAATGGCTGTATCGGATATTGCAGCTATGAATGCAATACCGACTCAAATACTCATTAGCATTGGACTTAGCAATCGTTTTTCTGTAGAAGCGGTCGATGAGTTGTATGCGGGAATTAAAACAGCTTGCGACGATTATCAAATCGACTTGGTCGGCGGCGATACAACCGCATCTCCACAAGGCCTAATTATTTCCGTAACGGCATTAGGTGTTGTCGATTCAACGCAAGTCGTTACTCGTTCAAAAGCCCAAGCTAATGATGTGATTTGTGTGAGTGGGGATTTCGGTGGTGCCTTGTTAGGATTACAATCCTTAGAGCGCGAGAAACAAGTCTTTTTGGCAAACCCCGACATGCAACCCGAATTAGATAATAAAAGTTATGTGGTATTACGCCAATTGAAGCCAACGGCACGATTTGATATTATTCATGAATTGCGGGAATTGGGGGTTATCCCAACGGCGATGATTGATAGTTCGGATGGGCTAGCTGCTGAGATTTTGCATTTATGTGAAGCTTCAGGAACGGGCGCACGAATTTTCGAAAAGAATATACCGATTGATGATGAAACCTATTTAGCAGCGACGGAATTCAATTTGAGTCCTTTGACTGCTGCCTTGAACGGTGGAGAGGATTATGAGTTAGTCTTTACCGTCTCTCAAGCCGATTTCGAAAAAGTAGATAAGATTGCCGATGTGACGGCGATTGGCTACATGACCAATGTCCCGAATGAAAAGGTATTGGTGATGAAATCGGATCAAATTGTTAGCCTGACCGCCCCGGGATTAAATTAATTTTTCATGGCAGTAGCAATCATGCAACCTTATTTTTTCCCTTACTTGGGCTATTTTCAGTTGGTCCAAGCTGTGGATGATTTTGTGTTTTATGATGATGTCATGTTTATCAAAAAAGGATGGATTAACCGAAATCGAATTTTGATGCAAGGCCGCGACTTCCTTTTTACAATTCCCTTAGAAAACCAAAGCCAAAATAAAACGATTCGGGAATCGAATGTGGCTTGGGGAGCTGATTTTCCCGCTAAATTCTTAGCCCAACTAGATTCTGCCTACAAAAAGGCTCCGCAATATGATTTCGTAATGCCCTTGATCCGAGATTTGTTGGCCTCGCAACCTGAAAGCATGGCTGAATTAGCGGCTAAAAGTATCCAAATGGTTTGGCAATATTTAGGTCTTGAAAAGCGTTTTCATTTCAGTTCTCAGTTATCAGATAATCAAGCGGAAGGACGTGCAGATCGTTTGATTCATTTGACTAAAGGACTTGGGGACTCGAGGTATATTAATGCGCTCAATGGTCAAAGCCTTTACGAAAAGGGGTATTTTGCTGAGCAGGGTGTTGAACTTCTTTTTATTAATCCTTCTTTAAGCCCTTATACACAGGGAAAAGCGACGGAATTTATGCCGGGCTTATCCATGATAGATGTACTGATGTGGAATACGAAGGAACAAGTAAATCAGATGTTGACAAACTACAGCCTTGAATAAATTAACCATTTAGTAAATATAAGATTCCGTATCGCATGGATTTTTGTAAATTTGTGTGGTGATTAATGCGTGACCCTATCATGACCCAATCCATTTTCATACGAAGATATTCCAATCGCTTTCTTTCCAGATGGCTCGTATTGGCAATTGATTTGATGATCGTGATGTTTTCTTTTTCGCTGGCAACGCTGTTGCGCATGAATTTTCATTATAACGAAATCGATTTTTATAGCTTCCAATTTCACTTTGCTTTATTATTTTTTATTCGGCTACTCGTCTTCCTTGGATTTAAATCCTACATGGGAATTATTCGACACACGAGTATAGAAGATGCCATCCTAATCCTGAAAGCGGTCAGCGCGGGTTCTATAATCACAGGCATTTTTTCAATTGCCTTGCGCTATTCAATGGGTGTCGACACGCTATTGTACGTGCCTCTATCCATTTTGGGGATTGACTTTTTCATTTGTCTTTTCTTGATGGTTTCGTTACGGTTCTTCGTTAAATCGTTTTACGAGTCTTTTGTAAATGAATTCAAGCCTGCGGTTGGTGTGCTGATTTATGGTGCGGGCTATTCAGGGATGTTGACCAAAAACGTTATTCAAAATGATCGGGGAGTCAATTATCAAGTATTGGGATTTATAGATGATAATCCATCAAAAATAGACAAGACAATCGAAGGTATACGCGTATTTAGTTTGCCTGAAGCGATGGAAAAATTTGTGGATCAATATGAAGGTTTGCAAGTGATTATGGCCATTAACAATATTGGTTTACAGGCCAAGCGTAAGATTTCCGATGTGTTTCTTGATCGTGGTGTTGTCGTGAAAATTTTACCTCCGGTTGATAAATGGGTAAATGGAGAGTTTGCGTTAAATCAAATCCACAATGTGAAAATTGAAGATTTGTTAGGGCGCGAGCAAATTCAAATGAACAATAAGCAAATCAGCCAAGAAATTAACTCCAAATCTGTACTTGTAACAGGGGCGTCCGGATCTATTGGTAGTGAAATTGTTCGACAGCTCATCGCCTATTTTCCTTCCAAATTAATTCTGGTCGATCAATCGGAATCCGGACTATTTGATTTGGAATATGAGCTTTCAGGCCTAATCCCTTCGAATATTGAATTGGTTGTTAAAATTGCAGATGTTACGGATACGAATCGATTAGCTTCCATATTTAAAGCACATAAGCCTGCATTTGTTTTTCATGCTGCTGCATATAAACATGTTCCTCTGATGGAAAAAAATCCCTATGAGGCAGTCAAAGTTAATATCCTAGGAACCCAAATTCTCGCAGATTTAGCCATCGAACATGGGGTTGATAAATTTGTTATGGTGTCTACGGATAAGGCAGTAAACCCAACCAATGTCATGGGGGCGACTAAGCGTTTTGCCGAAATGTATACCCAATCATTGAATGATTTGGAAGGCGTTCGCACCAAGTTCATTGCAACACGTTTTGGAAATGTTTTAGGGTCTAGCGGTTCTGTTATACCCCTTTTTAAAAAACAAATTGAGCGCGGAGGTCCGGTGACGGTTACACATCCCGATATAACGCGTTATTTCATGACGATTCCTGAGGCCTGCGAACTTGTTCTTGAGGCTGCGACCATGGGAGAAGGTGGTGAAGTGTTTGTGTTCGATATGGGCGAATCGGTTAAGATCATTAACCTAGCAAAGAAAATGATTACGCTTAGCGGGCTTCGCGTCGAGCGTGATATTGAAATTAAATATACAGGTCTTCGCCCAGGTGAAAAATTATACGAAGAATTATTGAACACGGATGAAAACACGCTTCCGACCCACCATCCCAAAATACTCATAGCCAAGGTGAATTCACCAAGCTTTGCCTATATGGAGTCTCAAATTTTGGAAATTGAGCGTTTATTAAAAGAAGGAGATAATAACAATCTTGTAGCCCGAATCAAGGAGGTTATTCCCGAATACAAGTCCAACAATTCTGTTTTTGAAAAGCTTGATTCAAAAAGCTTTGCTAAGAAAATCAAATAACAAATCTCTTTGCAATTCGAATAGCAATCCACGTGGCAACTGGGGCAACCAACACATCCAAACTATAATGAACATGTTGGATAAGCAAAAGCAAAGCCAATACCAAGGTCACCAAAATCGCGATTTTTCGCTCCGTTGGATGAGGTAAAAAATAACAGACAAACACCATCGTTGCCGTATGGCCTGAAAAGAAGAGGTCCTTCGTGATTGCCATGTTTTCGCCATAAATGAATAATTCCGCTAAGGGATCATGTAAGTCGACCAAACCCATCGGCGGATCAAGTGCAACCCCATAGATACAAGCAAAACGCATCAATGTTTCCAAGTTGAATGCCCAGGCAAACCAAAGAAAATGCTTCGGACGTCGAATTATTCGGAACAATAGGTAGATAACGCTGATGTAAATGATGCCAAAAATGGGTATTGAGACGTTTTTTGCCGGAATATTTGCCAAGATAATATCTTGCATCACGAAGCCTTCGCGTAGCTGTATCCATTGAAAATAGTCATCAGCCTTCCAAGGGAAAATCGCAAAAACGGCGATGGCTAGTATTAATTGCCACCGAAATCGGCTATCTTGCCACGCGGCATTCCAAGGAAGTTCGATGGATTTTTCAAAACCTTTCATGAGATCTTTTCGTTTACACTGCAATTCGGAGCGCAAAACTACGCTAAATATAAAATGAAATGAATAAGCTGCTTAAAAATATTGCGTTGATTGGGTTAATATCCGTCATTCTTACGCACATATCTTGCGGTAGTTCGACTAAATCCTCTCCCGCTACTACTAAAATGAACACAACAAAACTTGAAACAATAACGTTTGGTGCTGGATGTTTCTGGTGCGTAGAGGCCGTTTATCAGCGCCTAAAGGGTGTCAAATCCGTAACCTCAGGTTATATGGGTGGTAAGCTCAAAAATCCTACCTACCGCGAAGTTTGTTCGGGACTTACTGGGCATGCTGAAGTTTGTCAAATTACTTATGACCCCGCTGTCATTTCTTTTCAAACACTTTTAGAGGTCTTTTGGCAGACACATGACCCAACCACCCTCAATCGCCAAGGAGCGGATGTAGGAACGCAATATCGTTCCGCGATTTTCGCACATACAGACGAGCAATTGCAACAGGCTCAAGAGTGGAAGACGAATTTGAATGCGAAACATGTTTTTCCGAATCCCATTGTGACGCAAATCGAAAAGGCATCTGCTTTCTATCCCGCAGAAGACTACCATCAAGATTATTACAATCAAAATGGCTATGAGCCTTATTGCCAAATCGTTATCAAACCCAAAATGGATAAATTCCTGAAGGCCTTCAAGGATAAATTAAACTAGAATCCGCCTTTGTCGTAGAAACTTCTTCGACGTGAGATTTTTAAATCCTGCAATAAACTGGATTTTACACGTAAGTCGAATGAATAATTACTCGCTCGCCCGAAGAAAGGACTTGCTATGGGTGTCCAGTTGAAGTTCATCTCCCAGCAATGCAGATCTCGATGCACCGACATGTTTGTATAGGTCAGTCCGCTGTATTTAAAGTCATAGCCTGAGCTTACCGAGAACTTCCATTTTTCACTTATGCTGACATCTCCCTGAAAAGTCAATCCGCTAATCTTTTGTGGATCAGCTAAGCCCATTCGGTTGTAACTAAATTGATAGGAGAATGAAAAGGTCCAAGGTACATTCCAGTCGACATAATCATCCATATTTCGGTTGATTTGCTTTAACTGAGCTTCCGATCCCATATCACTTGTCTTAGGCTTTTTAGCTGCGCTAGGAGCGAAGCGCCGACCAATTGACAGGTTGAATGATTGCAATCGTCCTAGTCCTTCACCTTTACTAAACATGTATTCGTTGGTCCGTCTGCCCATATCAAAAAACGCCGCATCCTGAACATACGAATAGGGGTCCATACTTCCTCCGATATTGATGTCAAAATCTTTTACACGCGAATTCGCATTGAACCCAATGTTGGATAATGGGTATTCTTTGGCAAGTAAATTGTAACTTCCATTAATGCCAAAGTTATCAATCAAGCTGATTTTTTCATTCTGCTTCGTCGCGGTATCTGATTTCGTTTTCAACTTCGCTTCCAATGTATTCTGAATCCCAAAACTAATAGCCCCAGATGCCCCTCCATAAGATAAAATGCGGGGGTCAAAGGTGCTTAGTCGGCGAATATCTCCCACTTGTTCCACGCCTTCGGCGTTGATGAACTTTCGGTTATTAATTCGTACATCCTGGAAATATCCGTAGGCCGGATCTGAATAATCGGGAGTGTAACTGACACTAATCGAAGGAACCATCGTGTGTCTCAATGCTTCCAATCTGCCTTTTTTAAATCGAGCCGTACCAAATACCCGCGTGTTCATGCTCGCCGAAAAGGAAATCTGAGAATTGAATTTTGGTAGCCCTCCCACGGTATCAATCCGAACGGTCGAGTCCGACTTCATGTAGGTGTATTTATAGGAGCGGGTGTACATATTCCCTGACCATGATATACCAGGGGTGATATTGATGTAGCGATTAAGCTTAATGTTTGGCAATGAAATCGGTAAGCTATAATTGAATTTTGTTTGGGCCTTTTCCCAAAGCATTGGAATCGTGCTCGCATTTACAGCTACGACCCCCGGAGGAAGGTCATCCGCATTCGTTGGGATAAAGGGTTTCTGAATGATGCCACGCTGACTATTCGACTCCCTCGGATAAACATCAAATTCATAACGTGTATAAGGGTCAGCAATTTGATTCGTCATGGAGATGCCCCCGGAAAAATCCAAACCCACACGAAATTGATCCATGAATCGGTCACCTATACTCGATTTTCGTTTGAAGGGTTGAAATTGATTTAGACCTAAACTGAATTCGGTCCCTGCATCAAAAACGCGGGTAGTTGTATTTTGATTAATCCGTAAGCTGATGCTGCTGCGGAAAGTTTGACCTACGTTTTTTGTGTATTGTACAGAAGATCCAATGGTATTGGACAAATATTGTTGCGTATTGAAGTTGTTGTATTGGTTATACGAATTGGACGCGATATTTACGGAAGCCGAGAAGCTAGAGTTGCCTAAACTGCGTGGACTATGTGACCATTGCAAAGCAAAATCCGTTCGTTTCGTCGGGTTGAATTCATCCCCGTTTGAGTTTCGATTGAAGGCTAAGTTAAAGCTCCCCGCATACCGATAGCGCTTATTGTATTGTGAGTTTGCGCCTAAACCCCAGCCTCCTTTCGAATAAATTTGACCTGTAAAACGGATACCAATGTGTTCACTCGCCGCCCAATAATAGCCTCCTTCGCGCAAATAAAATCCTCTACCCGTAGGCTCTTCGCCATAGGTGGGTACTATAATACCTGATTTTCCCGCTTCTTTGGGTTGGGAATACGGGAAGAATCCAAAAGGTAAACCGATTGGGAGCGGAATGTCATTCAATTCAAAATGGAATGGTCCAGAAATGATTTCTTTTTTACCTACTACTTTAATCTTACTTGCCTTGATGTGAAAATGGGGATGGCTTAAATTACAGGTTGTGTAAATGGCATTCCGAATGTATAAATTGTCATCTTCATCTTTTTTAACCGTTTTCCCCTGTACAAAGCCTTCGCCTTGCTGGGTAACAATTCCTTTTATCGCTGCCCGTTTTGTTTTGAAATTATATCGAATTTCGTCCGAATCATATTTGTCGGCGCCCTGCGTAAACACCGGCAAACCGGTCATTTTGTGCGCTGTAGAATCATATTGCCCGATGGCATACACTTCATTCTTCTCCCAGTCCAAACGAATATAACTCGATTCTAGACTGATGTCGCCGTATTTTACTTTAGCATTCCCATACAAATGAACGACTTGTTTGTCGGCATCAAGCACCGTAGAATCTAATGCAGAATAAAAGACAGTTGTTTGTAGGTCCTGTTGCTTGGAAAGGCTATCGGATTTGGCTAAGTTTTTCTGAGTAGAATCCGCCAAGATTACCCGCTGGGCGTGTAACGTCGGAAGGACGCACATCAGGCCGAAGCATAGTAAAAGGTAATATGTGGATTTCTTTATCAAATGGAATTTAAAAATTATATTTGTCCTCTGTAATCAATTTGCAAAATTACATCATTGCTTGGTACCTAAGTGTAATAATCTAAAAATAATGTTTTCATCCATGCGAGTTATTTTTGTTATTGGGCTTTCTTTGTCAATTATCTCGGCGACTATGCCTGAGCTTGCGCCTAGCAAGGTGGCCAAAAAAAATATCATCAAAACGGTTTGTCTCGATGCAGGTCATGGGGGAAAGGATCCCGGTTGTTTAGGGCCTGCGGGCGCGAGGGAAGGGAAAGTTACGTTGAAAATCATCTTGGAATTAGGGAAGCGCTTAAAGGCTGAATACCCGGATATGAAGGTGATTTATACACGAGATACCGACGAATTCATTGAATTATTTGAGCGCGCGGATATCGCAAATCGGAATAAAGCGGATTTGTTTATTTCGGTGCATTGCAATGCGGCAGTCAATAAATCGGCTTATGGGACAGAAACCTATACCATGGGTCTCCACAAAACGGACGGGAATCTAAATGTCGCCAAACGAGAAAACTCCGTAATCTTACAAGAAAAAGACTATCAAACGTCTTATAATGGCTTTGACCCAAGTTCCCCGCTGGCACACATCATGATGGCTAATTACCAAAGTGCCTTTATGGCCAATTCGGTAAAGTTTGCGTCTCATGTAGAAGATGAGTTTTCGAAAACGTTCAAGCGTAAGAGTTTTGGGGTTAAGCAAGCGGGTTTTTTGGTTATTTGGCGAACAGCAATGCCTAGTGTGTTGGTTGAAACCGGCTTCTTAACCAATCCCACGGAAGAAGAATATTTGAATTCTGAAAAAGGGCAGGCCGAAGTTGCGGATGCCATAACAACGGCATTCAAAAAATATAAAGACGAAATTGAAAAATAAACCCATTATGTTTCAAAGCAACGAATTGAAGGTTGGTTTTTTGGCATTGCTTGCCTTCCTAATCCTGTATTTTGGGTTTAACTTCCTGAAAGGAAATGATGTATTTTCGTCTTCGAAAATCTATTATGTGACCTATGACAATGTCGATGGTTTAACTTCGTCCAATCAGGTACTCTTGAATGGCATCGAAGTGGGGAAAGTGAAAAAGGTTGAATTGCTTCCAGAAAATGGCAATAAAATTAAGGTGACCTTACGGATCAACAAAGATTTGATCCTTCCGGATAAAACGCTTATTGTGCTTTCCGATGGTGCTTTGTTAGGCGGTAAGGTGATGCGTCTTGAATTGTTAGGGAAAGGTTCATTGCCTACAGAGAGTGTTATTCAAGGAACGACGGAAAAGGGACTTTCGGCTTTATTGAAGGAGCGTGCTTTGCCTGTCCTTTCTAATGCGGATTCCTTGCTCGTGTCATTTCGAAAAATTAGTCTGAAGTTCGAGCACACGGGAACTCATTTGAATGAGTTGATTAAGAATTCAAATTCAGCAGTGACTAACATCAATGGTTCGGTGACGGAACTCGTAAGTGATAATAAAGCGAACGTGAAACAAATCACGGCGAATATGAAATCCCTAACGCAAAGCTTAACAGAAACCGAAAAGCAATTGAAACCTTTGTTGGTGAAATTCAATACGGTCGCCGATTCTTTGCAAGCTGTTCGCATCGGTCAAACCTTGCAAGAAGCGGGTAAGGCGATTCAATCCCTTCAAAAAATCGTTACTAAGTTAGAGCAAGGGCAAGGAAGCGCTGGAAAATTGTTGACCAATGACTCTTTATATAACGGGCTAAATAAGTCTTTGTTGGATTTAGATAAATTGTTAATCGATTTCCGCACACAGCCGAAGCGCTACATTCATTTTTCAGTTTTTGGAAAAAAAGAATTGAAAGCAGTTACGCAATAAATAAACCCAGTACATGGCGACTAAGCAATTAAAGATTTTGGCAGATGTCGAGATTACCGATATTTTAATGGCAGAGCTGGGTGAAATCGGTTTTGATATATTTGAAGATACAGCATCGGGAATTAATGCCTATTGTCCGATGGATGTTTATGATGGCGCAGCCACCCATGAGATCATTGAGCGCTATCGGTTTTTAGGTTCTATCGATGTAGCGGAAGCGGAAATTGAGAAGCAAAATTGGAATGCGGTATGGGAAACAAATTATGATCCTATTCGCATTTCAGATCAAGTGAATATTCGAGCGAGTTTTCATGAGCCGGACCCAACGGCCGCGATGGATATTGTAATTAATCCCAAAATGTCCTTTGGAACGGGACATCACGAAACCACCACCTTAATGGTTCAAGCCCTTTTTGAAATTTCATTGGAAGGGAAATCGGTTTTGGATGTGGGGACGGGGACTGGAATCCTTGCATTTATTGCGATGAAATTGGGGGCAAGTCGCGTACATGGATTTGATATCGACCCATGGTCTGTTGAAAACTCCATTGAGAATGCAGCGCTGAATGATTGTGAATCAGCAACTTTTCAGGAAGGCACGATACGAAACGAGCCTTTAACGGTTTATGATGTTGTCATTGCAAATATTAATCGCAATATCTTATTGGATGAAATAGCGGAATATGCTTTGCGCTTAGCGTCAAAGGGTTATCTGTTTTTGAGCGGATTTTATGCAGAAGATATTCCCTACATTACGGAGGCGGCTCATTTGCATGGCTTGCAATTAGAGATCGAAACCAATTTACGTAATTGGGCATGCCTTCGCTTGCGAAAGAGCTAATTGTTAATTTTCGTGTTTTTGTGAATTAATTCATGAAAAAAACCTTATTTTTGAAGGTTTTACTCATAGAACTCGCGAAATCGGGTTCTCATTAGCTACATGAAGATCTCTCCAAACAAACCTTTTCAGGTTGTTTACTCCTTATTGTCTCACGAATGCCTCGGTTATTTGTTCGAGGTTTTTGTTGTTCAATTGAATGACAAGAGTCAATTGACGTGGGAGTACCAAACACTGACAACTCGGAATTTTCATGAATTCGCTCATGGTTTAGATGAGCGTGATGAAGCTGCTGTGAAATTGGTAGAGGGAATGAAGCCCGCGGCGATTTTTGAAAAGTTTAATACTTCCAAGCGGAAAACGATGGAGGAGTTTTTCCTGAAAACCTTTGATGCAGAAAAAGGAGAAAAGGAAATTCAAGAGGCTGTTCATGTGGTCGTTGAGAAGCGCCGCGCCCAGATTTTTGAATTGATTTGTCCGGATAAGACCTTGTTCATTATGGGGAATGACGGGAATCCCATGCGTCAATCTGTCGAGATTCAAGCGGAGGCTGTCGAGGTGCTATTTCATTTCATGCGAAATGAGGAGAATACGCATTACTTCCCAACCTTAAAATACAAAGGCAATAAGCTCGAGTTCCAATACAAAGACGCCCTCATCCTATGCGATGAACCGGCTTGGATGTTATTGAATCAAAAGCTTTACCATTTCAAACCCCAATTAGAAGGAAAGAAATTACGTGCCTTTTTGAATAAAAAATTCGTGGTTATTCCACGGAACATGGAAGAGGATTACTTCCGTAAGTTTGTCAAAGCCATGGTCGCGCGTTATCCGGTACATGCCAAAGGATTTGAAATCACGAACACGGAAAAAAATTGCCAGTATTTATTGTCGTACGGGCCGATTACCCCAAGGTTGGACGAGGACGAAAAGGTTTCTTCCAAAAAAGCGTTGGAAGCGGCCGATAAATGGCAATTTGTTCTGTCCTTTCAATATGGCAATAACCGATTCCCATGGGATGGTTTATCGGCGGAGGCCAATGTCCTTTTCGAGAAGAAAGGGGATAGTTATGCCTTCCAAAAAATCATGCGTTCGTTGACGAAAGAAAAACGTGCTTTTCAAGCGTTAAAATCCATGGGCTTGCCTATGGAGGCTGATGGCCGTGCTACGATTTCGCGCTCTGATGCCGTTCAATGGTTGACAGCCCATAAGCAAGATCTAGATCAAGGGGCTTTCTCTGTCCAATTTAAAGGGGATGGCTCTGCGCCACGGTATTTCTTAGGGAAGCCAGAAATTAAGATTCGCATCGGTGAAAAATTAGATTGGTTCGACGTGCAGGCGATTATCTCGTTTGGTACTTTCCAAATCCCATTCTTAAAAATTCGCCAATTAATTTTACAGAAAAAGAAGGAATTCCATCTTCCAGATGGTTCCATTGCGATTATTCCAGATAATTGGTTCCATGATTACCAAGATTTATTTTATTTCTCGGAAACACGCCCTGGGGAAGATGGGGTATTCTTGCGTCGCCAACATTTCCAATTGATTCAGGAATGGGAGAACCAGGAGTTGGTAAAAACCAACCTGCGCACCAAAACGCTGAATGATTTAAAGCTAGAAACTAAGGAGTTCCCCGTTCCGAAAAACTTCAAAGGTACTTTGCGGCCTTACCAATTAGAAGGCTACCGTTGGATGCGTACGCGCCAGTCCGCAGGCCTGGGAGCTTGTTTGGCCGACGATATGGGTCTTGGGAAGACGGTTCAGACCTTGTGTCTATTGCAGAGCTTAAAAGAGCAAGGGGAGACCTTGCCATCTTTACTCGTTATGCCTACGTCTTTGTTGTATAACTGGGAGATGGAGGCGAAAAAGTTTACGCCTCAATTACGTGTCTTGGTGTACAGTGGACCTCAGCGCGAGAAGTTGCAAGCTCAAATTGGAAAGGTGGATTTGATTCTTTGTTCGTTCGGTATGGTTCGTTCGGATATTGATTGGTTCGAAAAACAAGCCTTCAGTTACGTGATTTTAGATGAATCTCAAGCCATTAAAAATCCTTTAGCTAATATTACCAAGGCGGTTCAAAAATTGAATGCTAAGTTCCGTTTGGTCATGACAGGTACGCCGTTGGAAAACTCGACGATGGACTTATGGTCACAAATGAATTTTGTGAATACGGGTTTATTAGGTACCCAACGCTATTTCAAGGACCACTTCCAGATTCCCATCGAAAAGAAAGCCGATGGCGATCAGAAGAAGCGGCTATATTTCTTAATTAAGCCTTATTTACTGCGTCGTGAGAAAAGACAAGTGGCGGCGGATTTACCAGAAAAAATGGAGTCCATCACCTATTGCACGATGTCGGAAGAACAAGAGCGTTTATACGATAAAACGAAGTCCTTCTACCGCGATGTCTTATTGAAGCAGATCAAAGACGAAGGCTTACAGAAATCAAGATTCTCTGTCTTGCAGGGCTTGACAAAATTACGTCAATTGGCCAATCACCCCGCATTATGTGAGGATGGTTTTGAAGGGGAATCCGGCAAGATGGAAGCAGTTTTAGAGAAATTAGAGACTGTACTCGAGCAACACCATAAGGTGCTCATTTTTAGTCAATTTGTTCAGCATTTGGGCTTGATTCGTAAGGCCTTGGATGAGCGTGGAATTGATTATGCTTATTTAGATGGAAGTACATCTGATCGTAAAGGACAGGTGGAAAGTTTCCAAAAGGATGATGGTCAATCGGTATTCTTAATCTCCTTAAAAGCAGGTGGAGTAGGCTTGAATTTAACTGCGGCAGATTACGTCTTTTTGTTGGATCCTTGGTGGAATCCGGCGGCGGAAGCTCAGGCAATTGACCGAGCACATCGTATTGGACAGAAGAAAACTGTATTTACGTATAAATTTATCAGTAAAGAGACCGTAGAGGAAAAAATTCTATCGTTGCAACAGCGGAAATTAGACCTCGCGAATGAGCTTGTTACTTCCGATGAAAGTATCTTGCGTAATTTGAGCGAGGATGAAGTCTTGGATTTATTGAGCTAATTTGACGAGGATGTTTTTGGCTACCTCATGGCTGATGAAAACCGCTGGCGCCTCGTCGATGGAAACAGAGACAGATCTGTCAAATGCATTAACCTCCTGCACATAAAGCGCAGAACCCAGACTAAGTTTCATTTTGGTTAGTAATTGTAAAAATATCGCAGAATCTTTTGCCACACCCATCAAGACACATCGTTTACCCGCTTTGATATCTGCGAGGTGTTGATAGCCTAATTCGGGCATTACCCCATTTTTACTTGGTATCGGATCGCCATGGGGGTCTGTTTTGGGGAATTCTAAAAATTCATCGAGTTTTTCGATGAGCGAATCTGATTCGATATGTTCCAATTGTTCCGCAATTTCATGCACCTCGTCCCAGTTGAAGCCCATTTTTTCCACCAGGAAAACCTCCCACAAACGGTGTTTTCGAACAATCCCCAAGGCAATTTTTTCACCCTCCGGACTTAAGCGAACCCCTTGGTATTTTTGGTAATTAACCCATCCTTTCTCAGCAAGTTTCCGTAGCATATCTGTCACAGATGCAGCTTTGGTTTGCGTTAATTCGGCGACAGCATTTGTCGAAATATCATCGGTATGACCTTCTGAAAGTCGGTAAATGATTTTCAAATAGTTTTCTTCTGCAAAGGAGGTGGACATCGTGATACATTTAGAATTCAAAAATAAGGATTTATTTGTTTTAAAATATTTTTAGATGAAACTAAAAATTATTTTTGAATCATCGTAAATCTTGTATATTTGGATGTTAAATTCGAAAAATGCCCAATCATTGGCGTAAACCACATCAGGATAACTCACTCAGTGAGGTGTTTGCTTCGATTCCCGTTCCGAAAGGTGGAGGATTTTGGAGGAACCTACGTGCATTTATGGGGCCAGGATTTATGGTGGCTGTGGGTTATATGGACCCGGGAAATTGGGCGACTGATTTGGCCGGTGGCGCTCAGTTTGGATACACACTTTTGTCGGTCATTTTAGTTTCGAGCCTCTTTGCGATTCTTTTACAGCATTTAGCATTGAAATTAGGCGTTGCTACGGGACGGGATTTAGCACAAGCTTGTGGAGACTCCTTCTCAAAACCCGTTGTTTATTTTCTATGGATCATTTGTGAATTAGCCATTGCTGCCTGCGATTTAGCGGAGGTGATTGGTTCGGCGTTAGCGCTTCATTTACTTTTTAATATCCCAATTTTGGCGGGTATTCTGATCACCATTTTAGATGTTTTTTTAATTCTATACTTTCAGAATCGCGGATTTCGCGTGCTTGAGTCCATCGTCATGGCCTTGCTCGCTGTTATTACACTTTGTTTTGGATATGAGATTTGGGTGGCCCAACCAGCTGTTGCACATGTATTGGGAGGATTAATTCCGCAAGCTAGTGTTGTCATGGATGAGCATCAATTGTACGTTGCTATTGGAATTTTGGGCGCTACCGTGATGCCCCATAATTTGTATTTGCATTCAAGCATCGTACAAACAAGGGCCTTTGAGCAAACTGATATTGATCGTAAAAAAGCCATTAAATATGCCACCTGGGATTCAACGATTTCGCTAAGTTTTGCCTTTTTTATCAATGCGAGTATTCTGATTTTGGCAGCCGCCGCGTTTCACTGGAACGGCAGAAAAGATGTGGCTGATATCCAAGATGCCTTCTTATTACTAGACCCCGTGATGGGAACGAAATGGGCAAGTATCTTATTTGCTGTTGCGCTATTAGCTTCGGGTCAAAATGCTACGGTTACCGGTACGCTTGCCGGGCAAATCGTGATGGAAGGATTTATCGATTTGAAATTAAAGCCTTGGCTTCGCCGACTCATTACTAGGCTCATTGCTATTTTACCCGCTTTTTTCGTTACCTGGTTGTGGGGAGAATCCCACATTAACGAATTATTGATCCTCTCTCAAGTGGTTCTTTCGATGCAATTAAGCTTTGCTGTTATTCCACTTGTATGGTTCACAAGTGATTCAAAACGCATGGGGAAATTTGTGAATCCTACTTGGATGACTTGGCTGGCTTGGACTGTTTCAGCAATTATTCTTAGCTTAAACTGCTATTTATTGGGTCAGATTTTCTTTGCTTAGTTGGATTATCCAACGGTTGTCGGGACCCAGCTTATATTCTGTTGCATTCACTTCATCGATTTGGGGTGTGGAAATCCCCGAACCTAATACTTCATTCGATTCAATGTGAATGATTTCCTGAACAGTGACCTGCTTTATAAAAGCTTCAATCGTCTTTGTTCCTCCTTCAATCAATATGGATTGGATTGCCTTTTCCTGGCAGTACTCAATGAATTTTTGTAGGTAATTTTGCGTTCCCAATGCAATCCAGTGTTTATTCCCCTCGGATTTACATAGATCCTGCGTGAAAATATAGGTAGGGAATTCATCCTCTACTAGGACTAGATTTTCTGACATACGTGCCTGCGGGTCTAATACAAATCGCAAAGGAGAGTTTCCTTGCCAAGCGCGCGTGGTTAGGCTTGGGTTATCTGCATTGGCAGTATTTACCCCAACCAAGATGGCTTGATGTTCCGAACGTAGGCGATGAACGAGTTGCTGGCTTATGGGATTAGAAAAGACCTGAGCTTTTCCATTGGGATGTGCGATAAACTGGTCTGAGGAAGTCGCATATTTCACGGTTATGTAGGGCCTTTGATTCCGATGGAAATAGAAAAATCGACGGTTCAGGGCTTCCCCTTTTTCAGCTAAGACCCCTATATGAACTTCAATCCCAGCAGCTTCTAGTTTAGCAACTCCTTTTCCCGAAACAAGTGGGTTGGGGTCCAAATTACAGATTACCACCCGCTTAACATGATGCTTAATCAGTAGGTCGGCGCATGGAGGCGTTTTGCCTGTATGACTGCAAGGTTCTAAACTGACATAGGCAGTAGCCCCACGCGCATCTTGTATACCTGCGAATGCCCTTACTTCCGCATGCGGGCCACCAAATTGTGCATGATATCCTTCGCCTAAAATAATCCCATCTCTCACAATCACACAACCAACCCAAGGATTAGGAACAACAAACCCTCCACCCAGTTGTGCTAGGTCGAGGGCTCGTTGCATCAAAATCTCATCAGTCAACATGTGTGGCTTTTGTGTTGCGCGACATATAACTATAAATCGCTGGGATGACATAAAGCGTAAGCGTGGTCGAGAAGAGCATTCCCCCCACAACCGCAATACCCATGGAAACACGGCTCGTTGATCCCGATCCCAATGCCAAAGCAATCGGTAAAATACCAAGTATCGTACACAAAGATGTCATGATAATCGGTCTAAAGCGTGCCGATGCGGCATTCTTCACGGCTTCTAATTTAGTTAAGCCACTCTCTTTTTTCTGATTGGCAAACTCCACAATTAAGATACCATTTTTCGTCACTAAACCGATTAATACAATGATTCCGATTTGTGAGAAGATATTCAAGGTTTGGCTAAAATCCCATAGTGACAATAATGCTCCAGCGACCGCAAGGGGTACCGTAAATAAGATGATAAATGGATCAATGAAGCTTTCGAATTGCGCTGAAAGGATCAAGTAAATCAATAAAATAGCTAATGCAAATGCGAACAACAAAGAAGAACTCGATTCCTTGAATTGTTTACTTTGGCCATCATAAGCTGTTGAGAATGACTCATCAAAAGTCTCCTTCGCTAATTTGTCCATTTCGTCCAAGGCTTCTCCCAAGGTTACTCCTTTTGCCATTTGTGCCGTTACCGTTGCTGCAGAATAACGGTTAAAACGGAATAATTGTGGCGGTGTACTTTGCTCGGTAATTTTGACCATGTTATCCAACTGAATCAAATCGCCTCGGTTATTTTTAACATACAGTGATTTCAAGTCATTCACATCGTTACGAAGTGAACGATTGATTTGACCAATTACCTGATATTGCTTTCCATCCATGATGAAATAGCCAAAGCGACGTCCTGAGAGTCCTAATTGCAAGGTTTGCGCAACATCCTGAATGGAAACGCCCAAGTTTTGGGCTTTTGCTCGGTCGATCTCCAAGCGTAATTCCGGTTTCGTGAATTTTAAATTGATGTCAGAGACCTCGAATTTTGGTGAATCTCGCACTTTCGCCATGAATTGGGGCATCATTTTCTTCAACTTTTCGAAATTAGGAGCCTGTATAACAAAAGCAACGGGTAATCCTCCGCCGCCTCGCTGGCCTGTTTGTAAGGTCGGCTCTTGAATCACAATGGATTTAGCCCCTGGGAATTTCTTAACTTTCGGCTGAATCGCATCCACAATGGCTTGTTGGCTTCTTCTCGCAGTACTATCACTTAAAAGAATCCGGATCATCCCTGAATTCGAACCTGCATTTCCAAAACCGGGCGATGTAATCGTATAAATCGCGCTACGTTCTTTTTCCGGAATTTCCTTCATGATGAATTTGGTGATTTCATCTGTGAAGTTCAACATGTAATCAAAGGTTGCACCTTCAGGTGCCGTAGCACTTACCCGCATCTGACCACGATCTTCTAATGGTGCTAATTCAGATGGAATGGCTCCCGTTTTGAATAGTCCGTAAATCACGCCAATTAACCCAATCATCAAGACCCAGGCTACCCAACGAACACGTAAAAACGAGTTTAGTGAATTCTCATAAGCTGATGTCATCCAAACGAAAAACGGCTCTGTCACATTATAAAACCATGGTTTGCTATGTCCTCCCTTCAATAATTTAGAACTTAACATTGGGGTTAAGGTCAATGAAACAAATGCGGAGATAATAACGGATCCAGCAACCACAATTCCGAATTCGCGGAACAATTGCCCCGTGATACCTTGCAAGAAAATTACTGGTAAGAAAACCGCTGCAAGGGTAACGGTTGTAGAGATTACGGCAAAGTAGATTTCTTTGGATCCAGCTAATGCAGCTTCCCAAGGACTCAAGCCCTCCTCAATTTTGGTATATATATTTTCCAATACTACAATCGCATCATCAACCACAAGTCCAATGGAAAGCACGATACCCAATAAGGTTAAAACGTTGATCGAGAATCCCGCCAAGTACATAAAGAAAAACACCCCAATCAAGGAAACAGGAATGGCTGTCAATGGAATAATTGTCGAACGCCAATCCCGCAAGAACAAGAAGATCACAATCGTTACCAATAATATCGCCGTTAAGATTGTTTCTTCTACCTCCTCAATGGATTTGCGAACGTATTTCGTATTATCGAAACCTTCTTTCAGAATCACATCGCTTGGAATAGTTGTTTGAATTTGCTTGAATTTTTGATGAATTTGATCAACAATCTCAATTTGATTTGAACCGGGTTGTGGTATCACCGCAATCGAAATCATCGGTACCATATCACGTTTAAAGAACGTCTTTTCGTTTTCCGGTGCGAGTTCTGCATTCCCTACGTCTGAGAATTTCACTGAGCGATCACCCTCTTCGCGGATAATTAAGTTATTAAAGTCCTCCACAGAGGTCATACGACCCTGCGTACGAACCGTTAATTCCGTATTATTTCCTTCAATACTTCCCGACGGTAATTCGATGTTCTGCTTGGTCAATGCATTAACGATATCCGGTGCTGTCAAGCGGAATGACGCCAAACGCTCTGGATCAATGTGCAAACGCATCGCATATTTCTTCTCGCCCCACATTTGGACAGAACTCACACCCGGAATAGTCTGAAGTTTCTCCTTCACGTTACGCGTTGCGATTTCATTCAAGCTCAATAAATCACGCGTACTCGAGTAGATGTTTAAGTTGTAGATCGGATTTGAATCAGCATCAGCTTTGGAAACAACCGGTGGATCCACATCCTTTGGCAATAAGGCCATTGAACGCGAAACGCGGTCACGAACGTCATTGGCAGCATCTTCAATGTTGACCGCTAAGTCAAATTCCACCGTAATGTTTGAACGCCCATCCCGACTCGAACTAGAAAGCGTTTTAATCCCCGCGATTCCGTTAATGGATTCTTCCAAAGGCTCCGTAATTTGGGACTCAATAATATCCGCATTCGCACCGGTATAACTCGTTTGAACGGTTACAACAGGTGGGTCAACCGAGGGGTATTCGCGAATTCCTAAATAGGAGTAGCCAATTAAGCCGAATACAATAATCGTCACGGACATAACGATAGAAAGTACGGGTCGTTTAATGCTAATGTCTGATAAAGATGCCATAGTTTGATTAGGTTTATGCCAATTGCGCTGCCGAAATTGGTTTTAATTTACTTAGTTGTTGCCAAGCGATGTCCAACGGAATTTCGGCCGACGAACCATCTGGATTATGGTAAATCATCGCGCGACCTTTTTCGTATGAACCCGAATAGGGCATGTGGTTTTTAAAGTTTTTAAATGTGCCTAGCAAGATTAAGCCTGGGATTTCGAAGGCATTGGCGATGTGTGCGGGACCTGAATCTATTCCCAAGAAAAAATCCGCCTCAGCGATAATGTTGGCCATTTCTGTAATGCTCGTTTTGCCAACGTAGGAAATTAATTTAGGATGCTTCAAATCTAATCCATCCGAAACGCCCACTTCCACCACCGTGATATCATAGGTTTCAATGCTACGCTTAATTAATTCAATCCAATCTTCATCTCGCCATTCGCGATCAGCACCATTCGATTTCCGATGAATAACCCAATATTTTTTAGGCAGGTCAAACGTTTTTTGTTCGCCTAAATACAATTTTGGTTGTTTAGATTCGTGATAGGGAATACCGCATAAGTCGTAAATTCCCTTGAGTAGATTACCTCTTTCATAGTAATTCGACTTATTTAATCCCACTTTTTCTGCTTGGCTATTGAATAAAGATTGCTTGAAATAAGGATCAAAGCGTAATTCATTCATGTGTAAATTATAGAAATGCGAAAAGGGTGAATTTTTGCTAAGCCAAATACTCGTTAAAACAGAAGGTTCAGAAATAATCCGGTCAATATGGGGGTGATTTTCCAAAAGCCCTCGATACAAGTCCTTTACAATCCACACGATGCGCGCGTTTGCATGTTTTTTTCGTAATTCTTCGATAATGGGTTCTGCAGCGACAATGTCTCCTAAATGTTCCGCGAGTAAAATACCAACCACAGGTGATGAAATGCGTTCTATGCGTATGCTGATGTAGAGTTGGATATAGGAGATACAGGCCGAAAACAAATAGCTTAGTTTTCGGAATTTGTATTCCCATAAGGACCGACTCACATAGATGGACGCCATAAATCCTTTAATCTACAACTTCTTTGATTTCAACTTCGCCGTCTGGCTTCACTTGGATAACCCCATTTGTAATGAGCGTATCACCAATGGAAAGTCCGGATAGGATTTCAACATTTTTTTCACCGCGGTTTCCAAGTTTCACTTTAACTGGAACCGATTTTCCTTGTTTCACGATGAATACCTTATTTCCTGATGCTTCAGGAATAACGGCTTCTGTCGGAATAAGTATCGCGCTTCCTTTCGATTTCAAAATCAAGTTGACCTTCGCAAATGCACCTGGAACTAATTGATTACCCGGATTCGGTGCCAATGCTCGAATTTGTAATGTACGTGTTAAAGGGTCGATTTTAGGATCGACAGCATAAACTTTTCCAATAAAAGTCTTGTCTTCATTTTCCGTTTGGAACTCTACGGTACTTCCTTTGCGGATAGCTGTTGCGTATTTTGCAGGGATAGAAAACTCGATTTTTGCAGGATTGGTATTGGTCAAGGTTGCAATTCGTGTGGTAGGAGAAATGTAACTTCCTAAACTGACATAACGGAAACCAATCGTTCCTGCGAAAGGAGCTTTTACCGTTGTCTTAATGATTTGCGCTTTCAAGTCTTCAATGTCGGCCTCAATCGTATTCACGGAGTTAACAGCAATGTCGTATTCCCGTTGCGAAATAGCTTCTTTTTGCAATAAGATTTTTTGACGTGCCTCATTGTCTTCCGCTAATTTCTTATTGAATCCCAATTTGCGTAATCGTGCTTGCAAATCATCGTCATTGATCCGAAACAGAACCGTTCCTTTTTGAACAACATCCCCTTCTTTAATATTTAATAGAATGATGCGTCCTGCAATTTCGGAGCGAATCTCAACTTCCTCATTAGCCAAAATACTGCCCGTGGAATTAATCATGTCATCCAAACGCGTTGATTTTACAACCGAAACTACTACGGCCGTCTTACCACCCCCTTTGCCTCCGGGACCGCCTTTTTCTTTTTTGGCTTCTTCCTCCGGATTCTTGGATAAAGACTGTTTGATTTTTGGAAAAAACGCAAGCCCTAAGATTAAGGCAATGGATGCGAGGGAGACGATCGTTTTAGTTACTTTATTCATCGTATTTTATAGTCGGTTTAGGATAATAGTCAAATTACATATTTTCCTACATTTAGCTGTCCTAAATTATAGGTTTATTGGTTAGTTTTATTTGTTAGCCAGGGTAAAATTTGCTCATTTTGGATTTGATTCATCACAAAGTGACTCTGTGCGTTCCCGATATTTTTAATGCTTGCTAATTTGTGTAGAATGAAATTTCGGTACTCATCCATGTCGGAAACAACAATTTTCAACAAGAAATCACTATGTCCTGAAACGCAATAACATTCTTGCACTTCCACCAGCGACATGACATCAGTTTCAAATTGATTTAAATATTCTGCGGCATGTTCCTTTAAGGAAATGTCACAAAAGACAGTTAACGATTTGCCTAATTTATTGGGATTAATCAATGCCTTGTAGCCCGTAATGACACCTTCTTTTTCCATGCGCTTGATGCGCTCATGTACCGGCGTCGCACTCAAGCCGAGTCGGGATGCCATTTCCTTATTCGACATGAAGGCATCTTCATGCAAGAAGGCTAATATCTGCTTATCAATGTCATCAATTTTTGCCATCGCTGCTTGGTGTTTCAATGATGGATGCGCCGGCGGAAATAACTCCTTTCAACGTATCGGTCCGCATATATTGTTCTAGGCTCACTTGATGTTTCCCTAATCTAGTAAAGCGTAGGCCTTTAAAAATGGTATATTGATGACTATACATGTCGCCTAAGCCACTTCCCTTAGGTTTTCCAGTTTTCGCATCGTATAAAAATGCCTCCGCGAAGGCACGTTTGATGACTTTTCCTTCGGGATTGATGACCTTAGGTACAAAATACAAATTGTAATAAGGGTATTCGTTGGATTGACGAAATGCAACACGCACATCATACGATTTGCTGGTATCGCTGACCTGAAAATCAATGGTGATTTTATCTTTTTGTAGCCAACCAAGCTCCGACAAGGAGACTGTCTGGTCAACCAAGGTGTCGTTTTGGCATGCAAAAGCAATCGAAGCCATCATGAAAAGGATAATGCGCTTGATATTCATAGCTTATTGAGCGGCGGGTGCTTCAGATGAACCTCCTTCACGGGGTGGGCGTGGTTTGAATTTCTTCTTAAACTTTTTCTTAAAAGGTTTTGGTGTTGCGTTTTCACCATCAGCAACAGGTGTCGCGCCTTCCGGCTTTGGTCCTTGTTCGGGCCGAGGTTTCCGCTCCTGCTGTGGTCGAGGGCCCCGATTTCCTTCGCTTTCATTTCCTGGTGTTGCAGGTTTTGGTCCGCGATTATCAGGTCTAGGTCCGCGCGGATTATCACGCCCTTCAGGTCTTGGGCCTCTATTTTCGCGAGGGCCCCGGTTTTCAAAACGATCCCGACCACCTCGGTTATTACCCCCTTTGTTTGCGGGTTTCTTTCCACCGTATTTCTTGTCCATACGCTCTAGATCAGAATTCAATTCTGAGAGCGTTGGCTTTTCTGCAATCGGTGCATCCGGATTTAAATCCGAAAAGGATTCTGGGATAATTCCTTGTTTATTTAATGCGATAATTTCGGCTACGCGATCACAACTCACCGGAATCCAAATAGCCTCTTCCCCTACAATACCAAACCACATCATGCGTTTGAAGATGTCCGTTTTTTGAAGAATGGCGTCACCTTTTTTCGTTTTCAATCGGCCTTCAATCGTCGGAATGCCTTTTAATGCATCCATATACGTTTCCAGCTCGTAATTTAAACAACATTTCAAGCGGCCACATTGGCCACTCAATTTTACCGGATTCAAGGATAAATTTTGGTATCGTGCCGCGGATGTGGTCACGTTTTTGAAATCAGTTAACCAAGTTGAGCAACATAATTCGCGTCCACAAACCCCGATTCCCCCCAAGCGGCCAGCCTCTTGACGTAATGAAATTTGTTTCATCTCCACGCGCACTTTGAATTCAGTCGCTAATAGTTTAATCAATTCCCGGAAATCAACGCGGTCGTCGGATGAATAATAAAATACAGCTTTAGTTCCATCGGATTGAAATTCCACATCCGATAGTTTCATGTTCAACTTTAAATCACCGATGATCTGACGGCCACGGTACATGGTGGGCATATCGCGTGCAATCATTTGCTCGTGTTTCTCGAGATCTTTGTCGGTCGCAATTCGAACGATTGACTTTAAATTATCATCGTCTTTGATGCTTTTTTTCAGTAATTGCAATCGAACTAATTCGCCTTGTAATGACACAATACCAAGGTGTAAACCCGTGGTGGATTCGATCATCACGGCATCCCCCGTATGCAATTCGAGCTTATTTACGTTGCGAAAATACTCCTTACGGCCGCCTTTAAATTTAATTTCAACGATATGGAAACGTTGAAACTGGGGCACATCGAGGTCAGAAAGCCAATCGAAGACATTCATTTTGTTGCAGCCACCTGAGCCGCAACCTCCGTTACTTTGACAGCCAGCGACTTCGCCCGCTACTCCTTTGGATCCACAAGATCCTGTTGAACACGATTTACATGCCATAATATATGCTTGACTGGCAAATTATCCTTTATACCTGAGGACATCTAAACCAATATCTCTTCTAAAATTTTTGCCTTCGAATTGGATAGCAAGTGCCGCCTTTTGAGACTTTTGAATTGCTTTTTCCAAGGTATTCGAAGTACCTGTTAAGGCGATCACCCGACCGCCACTCGTTAGTAGTTGGCCCGCTTCTTCACGCGTCCCAGCTTGAAATATATGAGCCTCAGTTACGTTTTCTAAGCCTGTAATGACATCCCCTTTTCGGTAATCTTCAGGATATCCGCCGGCAACAACCATGGTTGTCACCGCATATTGCTCTGAAATCTCTATTTTCTCTTCATGCAAAGTGCCTTTGGCAGATGCAAGGAGCAAAGATAAGAAATCCGATTCGATTCTTGGTAGCACCACTTCTGTTTCGGGATCTCCCATACGCGCATTGTATTCAATGACGTAGGGTTCTCCTTCGTGATTCATAAGACCGATGAAGATAAAACCTTGGTATTTGATTCCATCTGCCTTTAAGCCGGCTAACGTCGGTTTGATTACTCGGTTATCCACGTGCTCCATAAAGGATGTAGTCGCAAACGGAACCGGTGATACGGCTCCCATTCCCCCGGTGTTTAATCCTTCGTCATTGTCGCCGATACGCTTATAATCCTTCGCCTCAGGTAAAACGACATAGTTTTCCCCATCGGTTAATACAAATACAGATAATTCAATCCCTCGTAAAAATTGTTCAATAACGACTTTGTCGGACGCTGCTCCAAATTTCGAATCCAATAACATTTCTCGTAAAGCGATTTTAGCTTCTTCAAGAGTTAATGCAATGATGACTCCTTTTCCTGCTGCCAGGCCATCTGCTTTCAGGACAATCGGTAACGATTGTGTATCTAAATAGGCCAAACCGTCCTCGATGCTTTCTTTTGTAAAGGTTTGCGATGCGGCCGTCGGAACGCCGTGGCGATGCATGAAATTTTTCGAAAAATCTTTGCTCCCCTCTAATTGCGCTCCCGCTGCGCCTGGGCCTACAATGCCCACATGCTTTAAATCCTCTTGCGCTTCGATATAGTCCCGAACCCCTTTCACTAAAGGCTCTTCTGGTCCTACGACAACTAATTCAATTTGATGTTCCCGAATCGCTTGTGCTATTCCCGCTAAATCCGCTACTCCGATGGCTAAATTTGTGCCTATGCTGGCTGTTCCTGGATTACCAGGGGCAATAAATAAACTACTTAGTTTTGGGCTTTGAGCAATCTTCCATGCAAAAGCATGTTCACGACCCCCTGACCCGATAATTAATACATTCATCTGTTTTATTAATTGGCTAATTCACTCAAAAACTTAATGCGCATTAAACGCAACTCTTCTTCACTTACATCCTCGATATTACATTCGTCTAAAGCCTGTGTAATGTTATCGGTATCTGCCGACATGAAGTAATCATAGATTTCTTCCTGCTTATCGGGTTCGATTACTTGATTAATGAAGTAATCCAAATTCAATTTTGTTCCCGAATAACAAATGGTCTCGATTTCCTCAATCAATTCGGCCATCGATAATTCTTTTTGTTCTGCAATGAGGTCTAAATCGATTTTACGGTCAACCTGTTGGATGATGTAAATCTTAATTTTAGATTTATTAACAGTTGATTTCACCACGACTTCTTTCGCGGTTTCAATCTCATTTTCCTCTACATAACGGATAATCGCATCCAAGAATTGCTTTCCAAATTTGATTACTTTTCCCATCCCGACGCCATTGATCTGCGCCATTTCTTCCTGCGTCGTTGGGTATGTGGTTGCCATTTCTTCCAACGATGGATCTTGGAAAATGACATATGGAGGCAAGTTTTTCTCCTTAGCGACTTTTTTACGAAGGTTTTTTAAGATTTCAAACAAGGCATCGTCATAGGCTTTTGCTCCTACAGCGGCATTTTCCTCATCGTTTTCAGCCGTGATGGCCTCTTGTTCATAATCATGGTCACGCGAGAATGTGAGCGGATAGGAATCTTTCAGAAAGGCTTCCCCTTTTTCGCTCAACTTCAATACACCATAATTCTCGACGTCTTTGGTCAATAAATCATAAATAAGCACTTGCTTAATGAATGAAATCCAAGGGGATTTTTCGTCCTCAGGATTGACTTCTTTTTTCTTTTTCCGGAGCTTTTGCTTCTTCGGTGCTTGCTCTTCGCCATCGCCATCCTCGTCTTCCTCATCGTCTTCATCCTCATCCTCCACAATCGCCCAAGATATCTTTTTACCTATTCCAAAAACGGATAAATTTTCCTGTTCATAACTCTGTGTATATTGGTTGGTTTTCCCCTCCAAAACATCTGCGATATGCTCTGCATCGAATTTTTCGCCGGTCTGTTTGACGGCCTCCAATACCCAGGATACTTCTTGTTCTGCCTTGTACGTTGCCGTAGGGTGCATACAATTATCGCAAAAACCACAGTTCTCAGCCATATGTTCGCCGAAATAACTAAGCAATTGCTTTCTCCGACAAACACCTAGGTTGGCATAATAGACCATTTCACTCAATAAAATCTTCGCATTTTCCTTTTCTGAAACGGCTTTGTCTTTATTGAATTTATCCAATTTTAAGATATCATCGTAGGTATAAAACAAGATACAAGTTCCATCCAAGCCATCACGGCCAGCACGTCCTGTTTCTTGGTAATAACCTTCCAAAGATTTAGGCGCATCATAATGAATAACAAATCGAACATCTGGTTTGTCAATCCCCATACCAAAGGCAATGGTAGCGACCATCACTTCTACCTCTTCATTCAAAAAGGCTTCCTGATTTCCCATACGTACCTGAGGATCCAATCCTGCATGATAGGGTAAGGCTTTAATGCCATTGACGCCTAACAATTCGGAAACTTCTTCTACGCGCTTGCGACTCAAACAATAAATAATCCCAGCTTTGCCTGAATGGCTTTTAATATAGCGAATCAGCTGTTTGTCAATATCCTTTTTCGAACGAATTTCGTAATACAAATTCTTCCGATTAAACGACGTTTTAAAAACGGTCGCGTCTTCTAAATTTAAGGTCTTTTGTATATCCTGTTGTACCTTCGGCGTAGCCGTTGCCGTGAGGGCAATAATCGGCAATTTAGCATCGATGGTTTCGATGATATTGCGAATTTTGCGGTATTCCGGACGGAAATCATGTCCCCATTCTGAGATACAATGGGCTTCATCGATAGCCACAAAAGATATGTTGGCTTGCTGCAAGAAATTTAAATTTTCTTGTTTATTCAGCGATTCTGGAGCAATGTAAAGTAATTTGACACTGCCATTAATGACTTCGGCTTTGACGCGATTGATTTCCGCACGGCTCAAAGAAGAGTTCAAAAATTGCGCATTGATACCAAACGCGAGCATTTGGTCAACCTGATTTTTCATCAAAGCAATCAGCGGAGAAATGACAATGGCCGTACCGGGCATGACAATCGCAGGCAACTGATAACAAAGCGACTTGCCTGCTCCTGTGGGCATTAATACGAAACTATTATGCCCATCAATCGTATTACGAATGATCGCTTCTTGCTCACCTCTAAACTGACTAAAGCCAAAGGTTTTTTTGAGCTGTTCCTTCAATACTTCATTTGAAATGGAAGTCGGCATAATTTTTATCGTGGCGTATGTGTTTCAGTAATTGCTTAAGATTTGGTTATCTTTGTGGGTTCCCAAATTCTTACTAACATTGAAATTAAGCAAAAATATTCAAAGCACAGCAAAAAAAGTTTTAGGCCAAGAAGCTGAGGCCATTCTTCGTGTAAGCGATGGAATTGATTCAGAATTCGAAGCCTGTGTTGAACATTTGCTGGACCGTAAAGGCCGCATCGTCTTTACGGGAATTGGGAAATCGGCGATCATCGCCCAAAAGATTGTGGCAACCATGAATTCCACCGGGACGCCCGCGCTCTTTATGCATGCGGCAGATGCAATTCATGGAGATTTGGGTATGATTCAAGCGGGTGATTCAGTGATTTGTATTTCAAAATCTGGCGATACGCCCGAAATTAAGGTTTTAGTGCCTTTGATTAAGCGTACGGGTGTTTCTTTGATTGCCATGGTGTCCAATAAACAATCGTATTTAGGTCAGCAGGCCGATTTTGTTTTGCACGCACTCGCTGAGCAAGAGGCGGATTTGATGAATTTAGCACCCACTACGTCCACCACGGTGGCCTTGGCTTTAGGCGATGCATTGGCTGTGTGTTTGTTGGAATGCAAAGGTTTTACCGCTCAAGATTTTGCCAAATACCACCCGGGTGGAGCTTTGGGAAAACGCATGTATTTGAAGGTGAGTGATATTTATCCCCAACATGATTTTCCGGTGATTGCACCTGATGCGAGCATTCAGGAGGCTATTCACGAAATCAGTTCGAAGCGTTTAGGTGCGACAGCTGTGGTGGATGCAGAAAATCAACTTATTGGAATTATTACAGACGGTGACGTTCGACGTATGTTGGAAAAGAAATCCAATTGGTCCGAGATTCAGTTAGGGGATATGATGAATCGATCACCGAAAACAATCGAATCGGATTCCTTCGCCACAGAGGCTTTGGCTCTTATGCAATCCCTGAATATTACGCAATTGGTCGTGACGGAAAATAAAAAGGCCGTGGGATTTGTTCATCTCCACGACCTTTTGAAAGAGGGTATCGTCTAAAATTAACGCATACGGTTCGAAGATTGCACGAGCATTTCGTCTTTTCGTACCAAGCGATTCGCAATCATATTTGCAAGCAAAGATACAACCATGGCATAAAACCCATAGCCATATTTTCCTTGTGCCTCTGGCTCAAACATCGGCATTGCCTCTTTGAAAATCACCCAAAATGCATAAGCCATCGCTCCAGCTAATAGGAGTGAATTAATCAACCCAAGCATCATTTGACGAATTCGGTTTTTGAAAGAGAAAATCGTTATCAATGTAACAATCGTCGATAAAGTCAATAAAATAACAATGGCAATGGCGCTTGTTTCGGTGGTATTGCCAGCTGCCGTTAACGTCCATTTATTAAAAAGTAATTCGGCTCTTTGGCCTGATTGCCCAATTTTCGCCCAAATGCTCCAGCCCGTAGATACAAGGCAATTAGCAATGAGAACTAGGCATAAGAAAAGTGTTTGTGGTCTTTGAATCATAATCGTAAATGTTTCCTGCGAAATTAAGCATTTTCCTGAAAAAGCTTGGCGGCAATTTTTGCCGAACTCAAACAGAGCGGAATTCCTCCGCCGGGATGTACGCTTCCGCCCATCCAATACAAGTTTTTAATGGCTGAACGGTAATTAGGATGGCGTAAAAAAGCCGCAAATTTATTGTTGGACGAGTTGCCATACAAAGCTCCCCCCGCCGAAGAAGTTCGGGATTCGATGCGCCTCGGGTCTAAATAATCTTCCACAACGATGTAATCTTCCAAATTTATACCCAAAACACGGTTGATTTTCTGAATAACATTTCTTCGACAAGCTTCTATCAGCGCGTCCCAATCTTGGCCTGAATTGGCCGGCGCATTGATTAATATAAACCAGTTTTCACAACCATCTGGCGCATCCTCTTTTGCCACTTTACTTGAGATATGTATGTAGACAGTAGGGTCATCAAATAAGGTTTCTTTTTCAAATATGGCTTTAAATTCAGCTTGGTAATCCTTCGAAAAAAAGATATTATGAACGCCTAATTCTTCAAATACGCGGTTAATTCCCCAATAAAAAATAACGCCTGAGCTGGATTTGGGCTGATTGAGTAATTTGTTAGGTCGGAGGGATTCAGGCAATAGCTGATTGTAGCTAGGGCGGATATCCGCGTTGCTTGCCACGATATCAAAATCGTACGAGCCTTTTTTAGTTTGAATGCCGTCTGCTACGTTGCCTTTTGTACGGATTTTCTCAACCGCTTCATTCAATCGGAACTGAACACCTAATTCCTTCGCTAAGCGAACTAAGGCCTTGGGAATTTCGATCATACCGCCTTTAGGGAAATAGGCTCCAAGGTTGTACTCTAGGTGCGGAATAATGGAAAGTGTGGCGGGCGTTTGATATGGATCAGAGCCGTTGTACGTTGCATATCGGTCGAACAATTGCACCGTTTTAGGGTTTTTGAATTTCGATTTATGTGCTTGATGCATCGTTTGGAAGAGTCCAAGTTTATGCAAATTTGCATAGCCATGCATGGCTTTTTTACTCGTCCACGTGCTGAATTTATGCAAGGAGTCATCCAAGAATAAATCACTTACGATGTTGTATTTTTCGCCCGCTTCTTTAATATATCGGTATATCGTTGACGCATCCTCATGCAGCGCTTCAGCCATTAATGTGGCTGTTTCGGCAGGGTCCTCGACGGTTTTTAATCGGGTTTGATCTTCCCAAAAGTACGAGCAAATTTCAGGTAACCGCTCGTAGTTGAAGTAATCCCGCGGATTCTTGCCCGCTAGTTCGAATAATTCATCGACGAGTTGAGGCATCGTAAACAAAGAGGGGCCCGTGTCAAAGCGATAACCTTGGAGTTCAAGTAAACCTAATTTGCCCCCAGCACGCTCATTCGCTTCAAATACAGTAACAGCATGACCGAGTAATTGCATGCGAATCGCAAATGCAATTCCACCGATACCTGA
>CANGCD010000005.1 GCA_947452215.1 Cytophagaceae bacterium
ACTAAACTAGCGCCTGCATCATTCACCCCTAATCCAATCATTTTTCCATCTTGTATCGTAGCCGCATAGGGTTCAAAGGTCCAAGACGCATTGGGCTTCACCGTATCGTGGTGCGAGTTTAATAAAATGCTCGGTTTACTCGCGTCGAAATGTTGGTTCGTTGCCCAAACATTATTCCCAAGTGTATGAAACGGAATATTTCTTGCGTGTAAAAAATCCTGTATGATGGCAGCGGTTCCTTGCTCTTCCCGACTTAACGACGGGCAAGCAAGTAGCTGGGCCAACAGGCTTTGTGCATCTAGAAATTGTTGATCCGTATACATGCTAGGCTTGAATTAACGTGCCTTTGTCGGGCTGTGAAACAAAATCTGCATGGCAAAGACGAACGGTTTGAACGCCTTGTGCAATGGCTTTTAATGCATTTTCAAGCTTTGGAATCATGCCTGCTGATACAATGCCATCTGCTTTTAATTGAGCGAAATTTGCCTGATTGATTTGGGGAATTACCGAATCATCATCGTTTGGATCCATCAATACGCCTTGCTTTTCAAAACAATAGGTTAAGGTCACATCAAAATATTCGCTTAAACCAATCGCCAAGGCCTGCGCCATCGTATCCGCATTGGTGTTGAGAAGTTGGCCTGTGATATCCGCCGTAATCGGAGCGAAAACTGGACTAAATCCAGCTGAAATTAATCCAGCCAAATCTTGCGCATTGACCTTTTCAATATCTCCCACAAATCCATAATCAATGGGAATGGGATTTCTTTTTTTCGACACAACAAAAGCGCCATCTGGGCCCGCTAGTCCGATCGCATTACATTTTAACGATTGCAATGACGCTACAATGGATTTATTGATCCATCCCGCGTAGACCATCGTAACGATCCGAAGGCTTTCGGCATCCGTCACCCGCCGACCGTCGATCATTTGACTTTGAATGCCTAAATCGGCTGCCATGGATGTGGCGATTTTACCCCCTCCATGCACCATTAATTTGGGGCCTTTTATTGATGCGAAATTGGCCAGAAAAGCAGCTAAAGCTTCAGGAGCATCGATGATGTTCCCGCCAATTTTGACAATATGTAAGGCTTGCTTTGACATTAGAATAAATAAGGACTTTCTACCCTCATTTGAGTGAGTAAAATTTCTTTTAAGACGGTTTGCGCTGCCCAAACCCGGTTTCCCGCTTGTTGGATCACTATCGAATTTTCTGAATCGATGACCGCATCATCTACAACAACATTTCTGCGAACGGGTAGGCAATGCATGAATTTCGCATTATTTGTTAATTGCATTTTCTCTGCACTGACGGTCCATGCGGGGTCCGAAGAAAGGATTTTTCCATAATCTTCGTAGGAAGACCAGTTTTTGGCATAGATGAAATCGGCACCTTCAAATGCTTCTTTCGGGTCGTAGCAAATCTTGGCATTTCCGGAAAATTCAGGTGCTAAATCGTAGCCTTTTGGATGTGCGATGGTAAAGTCGACATTCGCAATATTCATCCATTCTGCGAAGGAATTAGGAACACATTGGGGCAAAGCTTTTACGTGTGGCGCCCAAGTTAACACTACTTTGGGGCGGTCCACGGTTTTATATTCAGTTATGGTAATTAAGTCGGTCAGCGATTGCAAGGGATGGCGCGTAGACGATTCTAAACTCACAATGGGCTTACCCGTATATTTTATGAATTGTTTCAAGACTAATTCCGAATAATCGGCTTCGCGGTCAACAAGACCTGGAAAACTTCTAACCCCCACTACATCGCAATATTGGCCAATAACCGCTGCGGCTTCTGCTATGTGTTCTGCCTTGTCTCCGTTCATGATGACACCCTCGTTCATTTCCAATTGCCAGGAATCCGTACCCACATTCATCACCATCACGTCCATTCCTAGGTTTTGCGCTGCTTTCTGTGTCGATAAACGAGTTCGTAAACTCGAATTAAAGAACAATAAGCCCATGGTTTTATTCTTGCCTAAATGCTTGTCGGCATAGGGCATTTTTTTCATCAACAAAGCTTCATTTACGAGTTTGTCAATGTTGTACGCGTCTTTAACGGAGGTAAAATGCTGCATATAAGTGGTGGTCCGAAGACCTTAGGATATTGGCAATTTGGTAAAATTACCATTTTTACGAGATAAATGAAATTTATCGGTGGCGTTCCCAGGTGAAAACTTGCATGGGAGTTTCGAGCTCGAGTTTTTTCTCGCCTGTCTGAACGAATTGGTTTTTCGTTAATACCCGTTGAGAACCGATATTATCCACGGGAGTTTCCGCGCGCAGAATTTGTAAATCCTTATCTTGAAATGCCCAAGCTGCTAATCCTTGAACTGCTTCGGTGGCAATCCCTTGACCTTCGAATTTCTGATCGATGGCATAACCTATTTCGCTTGTTCCTTCATTATCTGGTAAGCCGGCTAATCCAATGCCCCCTACAGAGCAGGACGCGGAGTTGAGGATAATTTCCCAATTTGTGTACCAGAAATAGTCCAAAGGGAATTTTGCGGTTTGCGGAATCCAATAATCGCTCAATGCCTGAAGCATTTCTTGTTCATAAAACAATCCTAATTCCCAAGGGTTATGCTTTAGTTCTAGCATTTTTTCTAGTTCTTTGCGCCCCGATTGCTTCCAAACTTGCAGATGTTGATTTGTCAGTGGAACTAAGGTTAGTCTAGGGGTTTGAACTTGAATGGTCATATTGGGCAACAAATTATCCATTTTGGTCGCAAAATAAAAGGCCTTTAACTTATTAATACGAAATTTGCATTCGTAAAATACGATTTTAAACAACAAACAATGAAACAAATTATTACGCTATTCGCATTGATGATCTTATCCCTTTCTGCAACTGCGCAGATTCCTGGTGGAATGGGTGGTTTCGGTGCAGCGCCTAAGAAAGAAGCCGTAATTCCGGGAACTGCGCAAGCAGCTCCGAAAGGTTCCGCGAAAATTATTGGATATGTTTTGGATTCCACAGATACAAAGCCAGTCGAATTTGCATCAGTTGCTTTAATCAACAAAGCAACCAATCGTCCAGTAGACGGCGCTTCAGCCGATCAGGTTGGTAAGTTTGTCCTAAATAAAGTAGCTCAAGGTGATTATAAATTGGTAATCTCATTTATTGGTTATGAGAGCAAAACTTTATTTGTTTCCATTAATGCCAAGAATGATGACCATGATTTAGGTGTGATCAAATTGCCATCGAGCACGAAGATGTTGGCGGAAGTAACTGTAGAAGGACAGCGCGCGATGATTGAGGAACGTGTGGATCGTACGATATACAATGCCGAAAAGGACGCAACGAACAAAGGGGGAGATGCATCGGATGTGTTGAAAAAGGTTCCGATGTTATCGGTGGATTTAGATGGTAACCCATCTTTGCGTGGATCATCGAACGTGAAGGTATTGATTAATAATAAGCCTTCAACGATTATGGCTTCTAGTATTGCGGATGCCTTGAAACAGATTCCGGCTGATATGATTAAGACCGTGGAGGTGATTACATCGCCATCCGCGAAATATGATGCAGAAGGCTCCGCGGGTATTATTAATATTGTGACGAAGAAAAATACGTTGCAAGGTTTGACATTGAATTTTGATACGAGTGCGGGTGTTCGCGGTTCCAACTTAGCCTTGAATGGTAACTTTCGAAGAAAGAATTTCGGTATCTCATTAGGTGGTTTTGGTCGTTCAGAATACAATGTAAATGGTAAGTTTGAGAGTACTCAAATTACCTACAACAAAGGAATCCCTACCACAAACGTCCAAACGGCAGAAAGCCGCCGTGATGGTATTTTTGGTAATTATCAATTGGGTTTTGATTGGGATATCAACAAGTATAATTCAGTTACCTCTAATGTTCGATTTGGTTTGCGTAATGGAAATAACTGGCAGGATGGCTTAAAGCAGATTCGCAATGGCGCTTTGTCAAGTTTACGTAATACAAATTCATTGGATGAATCTGCAAACGTTGATATCAACGTCGATTACACAAAGACATTTGAAAAACCTCAAAAGGAATTTTCAATTTTATCGATGTATAGCCGTAATAACCGCACGAATGATTTTTACAATTTGATCTTGAATCCAACTTCAACGATGAGCCAAATCATGAGTTCGATTAAAAATGCGAACAACTCGTACAATGAGGAGGCGACAATTCAGATGGATTACCAAACACCGATCAACAAGATGTCGATGATTGAGTTTGGAGCCAAAGCCATTACGCGGAATGTTACTTCAGACTATAAGTCTTATACAGCAGGTGTCGATGGAATTTATTCGCTCGTTAACTTAGCTACATTGCCAAGTAACGTGTTTGATTATAATCAGAACATTTGGGGGACTTATGGTTCTTATACGTTGACGACCAAAAATAAATGGAGCATTAAAGCAGGTGCGCGTTATGAGCATACGGATATTTCGGCGAGTTTCTTGAAGAAAGAAGGTCAAAATACAGTCATTCCGCCTTACGGAGTTTTAGTTCCAAGTTTCAATATGTCGAAGACATTTAAATCAGGAACTTGGAGATTCAGTTATAATCGTCGTATCCAACGTCCGGGTATTGAAAACTTGAATCCAAACGTAAATGCTACGAATCCATTGAATATTTCAACAGGTAATCCGAATTTGGCTCCTGAGTATACGAACAACTACGAGATTTCATATTCTAAGTTTGTGAAGCAAACGTATATTTCAACGGCTTTATTCATTCGTAATACGACTGGTGCCATTAACCGAATTCGTGAGGTGCGAGGTGATACGGTCAGAACCACATCACAAAATATAGGTAACGAAGATGCCTACGGATTTAACATTAACTTGAATGTTAATTTGTCTAACAAATTGATGTTAGGTGGTGGCGGTGATTTTGCTTACATGGTTTTAGCGAATAATGTAGCTGATCCATTGCTTTCTGCTAAAAATGAAGGTATGCAATCGAATTTCCGGGTATTTGGTAATTATACTATTGGTAATGGCTGGGGAGCGCAAATATTTTCTTTCTACCGCGTCAATCAGGTTCAGTTACAAGGTTCTCAGGGCGGTATGGGTATGTACAGTTTGAGTTTGAAGAAGGATTTTAAAAATAAGTTGGGGAGCATTGGATTTGGGGCTGAAAATTTCTTAACCCCAAATGGTTTTGTGATTAGAAGTGAAACCAAAACATCAACAATTTCCCAAGTTTCAGAAAATACCATGCGAAATATGAACTTTAAGATCAATTTTTCTTATCGTTTCGGAAAAATGACTTTTGGTCCTGCTAAAAAGAAGAAATCAGTCAATAATGACGATACTAAAGGTGGCGAAGGTGATGCAGCTCCGGCAGCTCCTCAACAACCTATGGGTATGCCAGGCATGCGCATGGGTGGCGGTGGAGGCGGAGGCTTCGGTGGACCGAGATAATAAAAGGTATTCCTAGTTCAAAAAAGGAGGCGAAAGCCTCCTTTTTTATTTGTTACGTTCGATGGTGTAACTCAATAAGTTTCCTAAGGATGTCCGATAGATGGATTCTGGAAATTGACTTAGGATAGCGCGTGCTTCGTCTGCGAAGGCTTGCATGCGTTGTGTGGCATAGGCGATTCCGCCTGTCGACTTAACAAAATCAATGACTTCTTTCACTTTGACAGGATTATCTGAATCGTTTTTGATGGTTTTAATCATCTGCTTTCGGAGCGAGCGCGTGGTATTTTGTAAGGCATAAATCAAGGGCAGCGTCATTTTCTTTTCCTTGATATCTATGCCTAAGGGTTTACCAATTTCGGCGTCACCATAATCAAATAAATCATCCTTGATCTGGAAGGCGATGCCTACTTTCTCTCCGAATTGATGTGCTAGGCCCACGTATTTCTCATCTGCATCTGTCGATTGTACCCCCACCGCACAACATGCGGCAATCAGGGTTGCTGTTTTCTTACGAATGATATCAAAATAGACGTCCTCTGTGATGTCAAGTTTTCTAGCTTTTTCAATCTGTAATAATTCCCCTTCGGCCATTTCGCGCACAGCTGTGGAAACTGAGGTCAATAAGTCGAAATCTTTGTGATCGACGGAAAGCAAAAGGCCTTTGGATAGGAGGTAGTCGCCTACCAAGACTGCGATTTTATTTTTCCAAACAGCATTGATGGAGAAAAATCCCCGACGGTAATCGGATTCATCCACGACATCATCATGCACAAGTGTAGCTGTATGAAGTAGTTCGATTAAAGCCGCTCCCCGATACGTTTTTTCCGTGATTTCTCCCACGCAACCAGCCGTTAAGAAAACGAACATGGGGCGCATTTGCTTGCCCTTCCGTTGAACAATGTAATTCATAATCGTGTCCAGCAGCATGACTTTGGTTTTCATGAACTGCCTGAATTTCCCTTCAAATGCCTTCATGGGTTCCTCGATGGGCGCCTGAATGGATGAAAGCGAAATGGACATAGAATTAAGTTTACGCGCTTGTTCGGCACATGTGGAAATTGTGTAAATTTAATCACATTTTGGGATTATTTAGTCCTGCTAATTAAATAAAGCGAAATTTATGAGTAAGATGTTGGTCTTAGCTGGGGGCTCCGTTAAAGGGGCATTTCAAGCGGGTGTCATCAAAGCCCTCGCGGAAAAAGGTTTCCAGCCAGAAGTTATATATGGGATTTCTGCGGGGAGTTTAAATGCCGCTTTTTTGGTCAATGCTTTAGGTCAGCAACAGTTGGACGGACAGATTCCATCCTTCCAACAAGCCGCTGAGGATCTGTGGGATTTTTGGGAGACGCGAATCACGCGTCCCGACTGTTTGTCGAGACCCTTGTCAATGTTTGAATTGGGCTGGACTGCGTTAACAAAAAAATTCAGGGGGCTCGTTTCGTCGGAGCCATTGCGTGCGCTTATACAAGAAGTATTGTCCTTGCGAAATTTACAGGCTAGTCCCGTAGGACTTCATATAGGTGCGGTTAATATCATGGAAGGTCGGATACATTATGTAGATCCGAGTAATTCCGATTTTATGGATTATTTATTGGCTTCCTCCGCAGTTCCCATTTTGATGCCTGTCGTTAAAATTAAAGGCGAAGATCGTCGCAGTTATTTGGATGGTGGCTTGCGGGATGTGACGCCCGTTCGGCGTGCCTTAGAAGATGGAGGAACACATATTGTTTGTGTAAGCTGTCATCCGGAAGCCATTGAAGGTGGTTTTTTTGATTCTGGGGATTTATTAGCGCTGGTTGATCGTGTTATGGACATTGCGGTCAACGAGATTTTAAATGCCGATTTGCGTGAAACAATCTTAATTAATCAGTCGCTCCCAGCCGATGGTTCTGTGGTGATGGATGGCCCTTATCGAGGATTTCAACGGGTGAATTTAGAATCGATTCGGCCCATTCAGCCCATTAATATCGATATTCAACGATTCACGAAAATGGATATCAGGCGAATGCTGGAAGTGGGGTACAAGCTTGGCTTAGACCAAATTCAATAAAAAAACCTGGTGTTTCGACCAGGCTCTTGAATGGGGTCATTAAACCACCATGATGTCTCTTTCTTTTTCGTTAAAAATCTGATCGATTTTAGCTACAAAGCCATCCGTGATTTTTTGAATTTTATCTTCGGCTGATTTAATCGCATCTTCCGATACGCCATCCCCTTTTAATTTTTTGATGCTGTTGTTGCCGTCTTGACGGGCATTGCGAATGTTGATTTTCGCTACCTCAATTTCTTGCTTTACGCGCTTTACTAAATCACGACGACGTTCTTCTGTCAAAGGAGGAATTGCCAAACGGATTGTTTCCCCATCATTCATGGGATTTAATCCCAAGTTTGAATTACGGATTGATTTTTCGATTTCGCCAAAGATGCCTTTTTCGAAGGGTTTGATTGCAATGGTACGTGCATCGGGTGTTGTGATGGATGCCGCTCCGGAAATCGGAGTAGCCATGCCATAATAGTCAATCATTAAACCGTCCAACATCGATGTGCTAGCTTTGCCCGCACGTATTTTCGACAATTCAATGTTTAAGTGTTTAATTGCGCCCTCCATGGTTTCTTGGGTCGCGTCAATATAAAATTCAATTTCTTCCATTGGGTATTAGCTAATTAATGTTCCTACATCTTCTCCTGTCACAAGATCAGCCAAATTGCCTTCCTTGTTCATATCAAAAACGATAATCGGTAATTTATTTTCTTGGCATAAGGTAAATGCCGTTGTATCCATGATTTTCAAACCTTTTTGAATCGCGTCTGAAAAGCTTAAATGGGTAAATCGTGTTGCCGTAGGGTCCTTCTCAGGGTCTGCCGTATAAACGCCATCAACGCGTGTTCCTTTTAATACCACATCGGCTTCTACTTCAATCGCACGCAAGGAAGCCGTCGAATCCGTCGTAAAATAAGGGTTACCCGTTCCTGCTCCAAAGATGACAATGCGACCTTTTTCGAGGTGGCGAATGGCTCTCCGACGAATAAAAGGTTCGCAAACCGCTTCCACTTTTAAAGCCGTCATCATGCGCGTGTAAAGACCTTGTTTTTCCAAGGCCGCTTGAACTGCCATGCCATTAATGACCGTGGCCAACATGCCCATGTAGTCGCCTTGAACGCGATCAATACCTGCTTTTGCTGCACTTGCGCCTCGGAATATATTTCCTCCGCCGATTACAATAGCAACTTCAACACCTAAATCATGTACTTTTTTGATTTCTGCAGCATATTGTCCTAAAATAACGGGGTCAATTACCTCGTCTCGAGTCGACAATGCCTCACCTGAAAGTTTTAAAAGGATACGTTTGTATTTGGTGTCTTTCATGCGTTGTTGATATTTATGCGCTGCAAATTTAGAAAATTTATCGGCTTCTTGTTTACCTTTTTAGCTTATAATCTTTAGCGTCTGGCAATTTCCACCAAGCTAAATAGGGATGTGCGTGATGTTCAAAATGATAGCCGAAAAAGTAACAGGAAATAAAGGCCCATACGTGATTTCTTTTTTGACTTCTTGATTGCGTTTTATTTTCAGGATCATGCTCCCCACGGTGTGGAAGATAAGTTCCAAAAAAGAATAATTGCAGGGTGCTTAGGATGGCGGGGGCCTCCCAATAAACGATCAGGTTTTCCATGGGCAACCAAATTTTCAACACATTGTAGGTGATGGCCATCGCCAGAACTTGTTGCCAAGTCACGTATTGCCACATGAACTTAAACCACCATACAAAAAAATTGCCCTGATGGACATCCGGATCTTGTTCTGTATTCACATAATCATGGTGCCAATGGTGTTTCTTACGTAATACAGCATAGTTGTTGAACGCAAAAAGTGTCGCACAAACCCAGCCGATGCCATGATTTAAGTAAGGATTTTCGGGGGAAACCACGCCGTGAATAGCATCATGCGAGGTGATAAATAAACCGGTATATAAATGAGTTTGAATCAATACATGCAGGTAAGTCCAGGGCGAAAGGAAGTCCATGGGCTGAAAAAGCATGTACGTCAAATGTGCCGACCAAAGCGTTAAGAGCGCTAAAGCCCAAAATAATCCTGTAAAATTGTTTACTTTGTTCACGTGTTTTTGACTGATGGTCAAAATTAATACTAATTACCTATGAAAAATGTTTTCGTTGCGATATTCCTTTGTGGAATTTCATATATGTCTTTGGGACAAAAAACCTATTGCAATCCGATGAACTTGGATTATGGTTTTACACCTATCCCGAATTTTTCGGAACAAGGTCGGCACCGCGCCACCGCCGATCCCGTCATCGCATATTTCAAGAATCAATATTATTTGTTTTCCACGAACCAGTGGGGCTATTGGGTAAGTAATGACTTGGTGGATTGGAAATTTATATCCCGTAAATTTTTGCAGCCCTATCACAAAGTCTATGACGAACTCTGTGCGCCAGCAACCTTGGTATTGGGGGATAGTTTGTTGGTCATAGGTTCTACCTATGAAAAGAATTTTACGCTTTGGTATAGCCAACAACCTCAAACGGATACCTGGAAAGAAGCAGTTCATGCCTTCACGGCTGGCGCTTGGGATCCTGCTTTTTTCGAAGATGACGACAAGCGCGTGTATTTATACCATGGCTCGAGCAATACCTTCCCGATGTATGGACAGGAAATTGATCGCAAAACTTTGCAGCCGATTGGGGAGCGGCATGAGTTGATTCGATTACACGATGATTTACATGGATGGGAGCGTTTTGGTGAATACCAAGATAATACCTTCTTGAAACCCTTCATGGAGGGGGCTTGGATGAATAAGTATAAGGGAAAATATTACCTACAATATGGAGCTCCAGGAACGGAATTTTCATCCTACGGAGATGGGGTTTACACGGCAGATAAGCCTTTTGGACCTTTTACCTATCAAGCGCATAATCCGTTTTCATTCAAACCCGGTGGATTTACTCGAGGAGCAGGCCATGGTGCCACGTTTGAAGGTCAATTTGGAAATTGGTGGCATGTGTCTACCATCACGATTGCTGTAAAAAATAGTTTTGAGCGACGTTTGGGTTTATGGCCTACGGCTTTTGATGCAGATGGGATTTTATATACGAATACGGCTTATGGGGATTATCCGCATCGTATGCCAACGGCTCGTTTTGATAATCCAAAGGATTTATTTACCGGTTGGATGTTGTTGAATTATAATAAACCCGTTCGGGTTTCGTCTAGTTTGACGGGATATGGGGCAAATTATGCGGTAGACGAACAGATGAAGACGTATTGGTCGGCGAAAACGGCTAATCCGGGTGAGTTTATTGAATCGGATTTAGGTGAAGTTTCGACCGTCCATGCGATACAAGTTAATTATGCCGATCAGGATGTGGATTCTAGTTTCTTGGGAAAAATGAATGGCATTTATCATCAGTATGTGATTCAATACAGCTTGGATGGAAAACGCTGGTTGACTGCCGTGGATAAGTCAAAAAACAAGACCGATGTCCCACACGATTATGTGGAATTAGCAAAGCCAATCGAAGCACGATTTATTCGCTTGACGAATAAGCACATGGCAGCTGGGAAATTTGCCATTAGTGGTTTACGTGTTTTCGGATTTGGGCATGGCAAAAAACCTGCAACTGTGAAAGATTTAATTGTCTTGCGTGGGGATCATGACAAACGAAGTGCTTGGTTGAAATGGGGACACATCAGCAATGCTACGGGCTATGTCGTTTATTCGGGTATTTCCCCAGATAAATTATATACATCCGTACAAGTTTTTGGCGCGAATGAATATTATTTCAAATCCATGGACAAAGACCGAACGTATTATTTTCAAATAGAGGCCTTTAACGAAAATGGAATTGGTGTACGTGGCCCAGTGATTAAGTCGGAGTAAGAATTGCTTGCCCCACTGCACATTTAAGACATTTCTTGGGTTGACAATAATTTCGATACCAATGAATGCATGCCTGTGAGTCACCGGCATTCCTTAAGGTGAGGTCGTATGCGCTAAATATTCGCGTGATTTGATTGTTTTCGCTTTTGAGTTCTTGAAGCCAACGGTAGGCTTTCGCTTCATATTGGGGCTGATTTCGTTCTCGGCTAAAGCAGATCAACATAGGGATAAGCGTATTGATGCAAATGGATTGAAATGCTTGAGCGCCCATTTGCGTGTGGTGCGGAGCGCTGATTTTTCCAAAATGTGTGTGATTTCCCCAATAGCCTTCCAAGGGTATTTCAAAGAGTTGGCGAATCGTTTTCAATTCCTGCATTTCGAGCAAGAGGGAAATGAGCGCACAATTAGCACGGATGATTTCTGCGAACTGAGCCAATCGGATGTGTGGGAAATTGGCAGGGCGGAGGCGAAGCATTTTCCAATCCGATTTCTTCAAATGGCTTTCTTCCCATGCGTGTTTCTTTTTTAGGTGGATGTATTCACGCCTTAATTCAAATTGGTAATCATCCAGAATCGGTTCTTCCAAGAGGCCAGCAATGCCAAACAAGGCTGCTTCAATGCCTAGCGGTCGGTCTCGGTAAAGTAAGATCAGTTTCAAGGGCAGGCAATGGGCTAGGCGCAACATCGGTTCAGCATTGAGTGAAAATCCAAAGCTTTTGGCCAGTGAAATGTAAAAGGCTTCTTCCCAATCGAAATTTTTCTCCGAGACGAGTTGGCGCATGTCTATGTATTTCTGCTCCATGCGTAGTTGGAGCATCTGCTGAAGCATTTTTTCTTTTTCCGATGGATGAACATCCTTGAAAAAGGCATGACAGGCTAAGGTGTTTTCTTCGATGGCTCCAGCGGGGGAAACATTTGCATAGTCTGCTAGACATAAGGTGGGGATCGTCTTTCCTGCTTGGTAATGGATGGCTAAGTCATCTTCCCAAACGACATGTAAAATCACATTCTCATAACTTTCGTCGTTGTCATGCTGGTGTAAAAGCCAGTCGGAGGATTTCACATGCAATTCCACAGCACCGATCCATTCGAGTGCATCGATGCGAATGCGGGCATGCTGAAAATCGGCTCCGGCATGTTTATTTTCGATGCCAGGTGATAGGATTTGTATGGCTTCACCCGTGGTTAGGAAGAGGTCTTTTTGCAGCCACCGGTTCTTCCAAATCAGGGCCATTGTAAGTTCATTCATCGTTGCTTATTTGATGAATGAAGGTAATAGGCCCCAATAAAAGTTATTTGGTAAAACGACTAAGCTCTAAAAATTATCAAGCTTTTGATTTATTGACCAAGTAGATTCCAGCCAAAAGGACAAACATGAATAGGATTTGGGAGAAATAGATGGCTTCTCCATCGACAAAACCCCAACCTAAAGCCACGATGGGAATCATGTAGGTCACTGAGCTCGCTACAATAGCGCTCGTCCATTTGATGATTTGGTTGAAAGCTAACATGCCAATCGCCGAGCCAAAAAGCCCCAGCGCCATCGCTGCGATAAATGCCCAAAGATGTTCATTGTCCAAAGGAATCTCAAAGAAACCGGTTGAATAGAGGAGGCCGAGTGCCAACGGGCCAATCGTCATGAAGATCCCTGCCGTGGAGGTTAGCGGATGCATGGCACTTAGTTTGGTTTTTACGATGTGCATGTTGATGCCATATAAAAATGTCGCCAAGACAACCCACAAGGCATGTACATTGAAATCAATGTTGAATCCTTGTCCGGCAAATAGCAATCCGAGGCAACCCAAGAGCCCCACCAAAATTCCTGTCATTTGTTTCCATAGAAAGGGTTGAGCGAAGAATAGGATTCCGATAATTAAGGTAAAAAGCGGAGTAAAGGCGTTTAACATGCCTGATAAGGCGCTGGAAAGGTGTTGGCCTGCAATCGCAAATAAAATCGCGGGGATTAAATTTCCGGTAAGTCCAGCCGAGAGAAAGGAAAGCGTATGCTTTTTCTCCATGTATTTGAAACGCTTTAAGAAAATGGGGAAGAAGAATAAACTCGCGGAGCAAATGCGTAAGGCGCCTACTTGGAGCGCGGAATAATGCGCCAAGCTTTTTTTGACTAGGATGAAAGAACTACCCCAAATGACTGCGAGTCCAAGGATGGCTAAAAAGATGACGATACTTGGTTTTTTATTCTCCGGCATAATGGTGGGCAATTTCTTGTAGGGTTTCTTTTATTTCGTCGAGCGAATAACTTGTAACCAATTTGGTACGGAATGGTTTAAAATGATCCATGCCGCGGAAATAATTCGAATAATGGCGGCGCATTTCGACGATACCGCCATGGTTTCCTTTCCAACGGATCGAAAAGTCGAGGTGGGATTCGCAAACGGCTATGCGTTCGGAAAGGGTGGGAGGGGCCAACAGGTTTCCGGTGGCTAAATAATGTTTGATTTCGTTAAAGATCCATGGGTAACCGATGGATGCCCGACCGATCATGATGCCATCGACACCGTACTTATCTCGGTATTCAAGGGCTTTTTGGGGAGAATCGATGTCACCATTGCCGAAAATAGGTATTTTGATGCGGGGATTTTCTTTGACTTTGGATATTAAACGCCAGTCGGCATCTCCTTTATACATCTGCACTCGCGTTCTTCCATGAATGGTTAAGGCTTGAATGCCAATGTCCTGCAAGCGTTCTGCGACGTCTTCGATGTTTTTGGTCGAGTCATCCCAGCCTAAACGGGTCTTGACTGTCACGGGCAGGTGAGTTGCTTTTACGACCGCCTCCGTCATGGAAACCATTTTGGGGATATCTTGAAGTAGGGCGGCGCCGGCGCCACGGCAAGCAACTTGTTTTACGGGGCAACCGTAATTAATATCAATCAAATCGGGCCCTGCTTTTGTGGCAATTTCGGTGCAAGCGGCCATCGTTTCAATGGAACTACCAAATAACTGGATACCGATTGGGCGTTCGTATTCAAAAATATCGAGTTTTTGAACACTTTTAGCTGCATCGCGAATAAGGCCTTCGGATGAAATAAATTCGGTATACATCAAGTCGGCGCCATTCGCCTTACACACAGCACGAAAGGGCGGATCCGACACATCCTCCATGGGTGCTAATAACAGGGGAAAGTCCCCTAACTCGATGTTTCCTATTTTTACCATTCTGATTAAAAATTCCGTAAATTTACGAGCATTATGGAAGAAAACTATTATCAGGGGCCAACTCGTTGGTTAGGTTTAAGTTCAAACCTTTTAAGTCTCTTTGGATTTTTCTTGGTTGGCAGCTTTTTAGGTCAATTTTTTGGACTGTTGGCCGTGGTGGCGTTGATGGAATTTCCAACACAAAACATCGAGGCATTTCAAACCCAAATCATGGATTTCATTGTTCATCCTCAAAAATACGAGGGGGCATTTCATGCGATGATGGCACTGCAATGGTTTTCGGCGCTATTTACCTTTGTGTTAGGGGCTTGGGCTTATTTGCGGTTCATTGAGAAGCGTTCGATATTTGATTTGAATCAAGCGGAGGCGCCAGGTTTTCAGATTTTTACATGGGCCATTTTGACGGTATTAGTTGGGATGCCTGCGATGGAATATTTGATTGAATGGAATCAGCATATTCAGTTGCCGGCAGGATATGAAGCACTTGAAAAAGCGATGCAATCCACGGAAAAAAGTGCGGAGGAGTTGACAAAATTTCTTTTGAATTTTCATTCTGATATGGATTTTGGGGTTGCGATTGTGGTTATCGCGGGAATGGCGGCTTTGGGAGAGGAGATTTTTTTTAGAGGAGTTTTGCAATCGATGTTTGAGCGGTATATTGGAAACAAACATGTGGCTATCTGGATTGCAGCAGCCTTATTTAGTTTTATACATTTTCAATTTTATGGATTTTTCCCACGGATGTTCTTAGGTGCATTCTTTGGATATTTATACGTTTGGTTCCGGAGTATTTGGGTTCCCATATCGGCGCATTTTTTTAATAATGCTTGGACATTGACGATGCATTACCTGTATAAGCAAAAAAATATTTCGATTGATCCGACGGAAATGATCAATTCGATACCTTGGTGGTCTGCGTTATTGTCTGTGGTATTAGTTGGCTTTTATATTCGTAGATTGCATGCTTATCGCATTGACAAATAGGTATGGAAGGTTGGAAAATGATAGGGCAATCGCGTACGGGCATTGATTTAGAGATGCAGAAGGCATTGCTGTGGGAGAAGGCTGAGATACGTGCGGTGGTGATGAGTAAAAAATTAAGTGCATACGATTTAGGAAACTGGGAGCTTTATGTTCATCAGGACGATGAAGCGGAGGCGCTGAACATATTAACGAATTAATTATGGGATTACGAAGTTTATCCAATTTACAGCAAAGGATTATTGCGGCCATTATTGCAGTTCCATGCTTGTTGTTTTGTGTGCTTTACAGTGATTACACATTTTTGGTTTTGTTTTTGGTGATTGGAGTTTTAGCGCAATTGGAGTTTTATAAACTCGTGGGCAGCATCAGCGACAATCTACCTTTGACATTTTACGGTACATTTTGTGGGGTTGTGATGCATGTATTGACATTTTTTATTGAGAAGGGTGATTTAGCCTATCAGTATTATTATGTTTTATCGCCGTTGTTGACGCTGATCTTTTTTATCAAATTATATAAATCGAAAGACGAAAAGCCTTTTAAAAACATTGCGTATACCTTTTTGGGTATCATATATGTGGCATTGCCTTTTACCTTGTTGACGGTCTTGGCATATATCAAAAACGATACCTATGACCCTAATATCGTATTGGGTTGTTTGTTTTTGTTGTGGGCAAGTGATTCGGGAGCGTATTTTGCTGGGACCAAATTTGGTAAAACGAAGTTATTTGAACGTGTTTCACCGAAGAAATCCTGGGAAGGAAGTATTGGGGGATTGGTGACGGCGATGGTTGTCGCGACGATTATTTCGAAATATTACACGAATTATTCAGCATTTCAGTGGTATGCTATCGGGATTATTATTGTGGTGGCTGGCACATATGGGGATTTGGTCGAGTCCTTGTTTAAGCGGAGTATTAATATCAAAGACTCTGCGGATACGATACCGGGTCATGGTGGTTTTTTGGATCGATTTGATGGTTTATTGTTGTCGATTCCATTTATCATCCCTTTTGTGAAATTATTTCCATAAGTTGACGTTTAACGAATATTAAGAAATCAGCATTCAAATTTTTGCTTACTTGCGGCATGCTTCGAAAAGGCCTCTTTCTTGTTTTGGTAATGTGCTTGTTTACGAGTGCAAGCTTGTTCGCTCAAGGACAGGACAAGACGGTTTTGTTTAATGCACGGGTCGTATCTGCGACGAATTCTGAATATCTTCCTTTGGCCTATGTGTATATCCCTGCAGCGGGTCGTGGGGCATTGAGTGATAACTTTGGGGCGGTGGACTTATATGTTTTCCCGGGAGACAGTGTTGTGGTGACTTATGTGGGCTATAAACCGCAGTATTACATCATACCTAGAACTACAGGGCAGGTACATCAAGCGATAATTGAGTTGAATGAAGATTCTCGGATGCTGTCGGAGGTCAAAGTTTTCCCACATGCCAGTGAGGAAGAATTTAAGAAGGCCTTTTTGAATTTACGTTTGCGGGATGAAAAGCAGCGGGAGGTTTTGGCTCGGAATTTAGAGCAGTCCAAATTAAATGTTTTTGCATTGCAGGCGGGTTTGGGTGCCAATTCCAATTTTCGAAATTTTTCGGATATGATGATTTCGGGTCAGGCGAATAAATCGTTTGTTTCGAGCCCATTGTTGAGCCTAACGAATCCTTTCGCTTGGATGAGTTTCATTAAGTCGATTAAGAATGGGGATTTGAAGCGAAAGGATTGGAAAGAGGCGTACAAATTGCAGCCTAAACAGGTGGTTTCTCCACAGCAATTTATGCAGGATTTACGTCGTTAATAGGGGGCAGGCAGTTTATCAGTTTCTTGATGGATCTTATTTCAAAATGCTGACATTCGTTTATACGGTGGCGCATTTTATCAGTTTTCTGGAACTGTTTCCGTTCGACTTTCTGTAGCTTTGAGCGGTAACGCTGCCGGGGTCGCAGACCCCGGCAGCGTTTACCCCAATTACTCCTCCAATGTATAACCGCAATTTTCTTTAATCCATTCTATAGGGGTTGTATTCGTTACCTCTCTAAACGCCTTATAGAATGTTGCCCGGTTATTAAAACCTGACTCGGCGGCAATTCCTTCGATTGAAATTTTCAAATGCGAATTGTTTCGAAACATGTCAGTCGCATAATCTACGCGTAATTGATTGCGCATGCGTGGGAATGGAATTTTGATGACTTTGTTGAAACAATCCGTTACATTTTTCTGTGGGATATCTAAGGTGCTAACTATATCGTGAAGGGAAAATCCAGCTGATAAATACGGTTTCTCCTCATTCAAATAGTTCATAATTCTCGTCGAATCAGTCAATAGTTCACCTTTGATGGAATCTTTGTTTTCGCCATTACAAGTCAGTCGATTCATCATTCGGAAATAAAGATTTAAATCTGAATTGTTCGCGTTGTCGTAAATGAAATTCGGAAATATGATGAAGGACAGGGGAACCAGGATGCATATAACTCCGAGAAATTCGGGACTGATCTGTTGGCCATCTGAAATATAACGATAGAACATAAGTACTCTAATCGTGATAAAATTGATAACCAAAATGATACTAAGTTGGAGTAAATTGAAATACGTTTTTTTACTTAGTTTTTCTTTGTTTCGAATCAAAAATTGGAATAAGTACCCCATGGTTATCATCCCGATCAGCGGATTATACATGTTATTTATCGAACGTAAAACAGGATAAGAAAACCATATAAAATATTCGTGGGCGGATTCGTCGTTGGCGTGCGTGTAAATTTGAATTTTATCTTCAATCGGTAAATAGTAGAAGGGTAGAAAATTGATTAAGCAAATTAGAAATGGGATAAATAATAGGAAATAACGACTTAAGGTAAGACCTTTTTTAAGGACACTTTCTATATAAAGTAATACCAATGGCGCGATGATAAAGTTAATAATGGGATGGATCAAAACAGCGCGTTGTGTAAGCGGATGCTCATCAAAATAGCCAAAGGGAAAGGACTCTACCATTACTTTAAAACAAACCGCTAGCATGGCGATAATCGCATATATAATCCCCTTATTTTTTTTGAAATGATTTCTAAGTAATATAAATGCTACCAAGGAAAAAAGAATAAGATTTGCGTTCAGCATAGGACAAGGATATCGATTAATCAGGTAGTAAAAATAGTTTACTATAATTTATTTCATACAGTTTCTGCTGTGCATGTTGTCATATAATCTTTTTTTTAGACACTATATCTCCGCTGAACACGCTTAGGGCGCTTCAATGCATTCATTTTTGTACTGTATTTTAATAATAGTCCAAGGAAATCGTGCTAAAAAAATCATTCATCCCAAGCAACTTATTGGCTTGCTCGCTGCGAATCATCGGCTGTATGCTGGTGATGAACGTGGCTCTAGCCCAACAATTCAAACTCTCCCAAGGAGTAGCCATCACGCAGTTCCAGTACCAAAACGATCAGGGAAAGTTAGTTGATGGTCTGAAGTCTGGCTCGGGATTAGCGTTCCAACTCGCCTTTCACAAGGCTAGTTTAGTGGACACCACCAAACAGAAACTCGAGCAAACTCCTTTTTCAATTTACTTGAGTCAAAACACGAAGGTTGCCAAATTACTCAGTTTAATCAACTACGATTTAGGCCTTCAGTTCAACCAGCTTAATGCGGTAGGGGACATTCAAAACAATGCCTTTTCGTATCAAACGGATTATTTAGGACTTCAAGGAAAGTTAGGTATCCGCATTCCGCTTCCCTGGAAATTTGCAGTCAACTTACAAGGCATAGCCAGTGTCAATAAAATCGTACACGGGAATCAGTTGCTACTTAATCGCTACGAGGACTTAACCCAAGATCCTCAGTTTAGCCAAATCAAATTCATGGCAGGTTATGGGGGAGAGCTAGAGAAAAGATTCTCGGATCGTTTGGCAGGATTCTTTTCGTACCAACAAACCCAAACACTAAACGATCAGCCGGAAGGTCAATCAACCTTGAACTTCAAGCCTACGATGTTTTCATTCGGTATCCGCTTAATGAACTAACATGTATAAACTGATACTCTTTTTTATACTCATCAGCTTTACTAGCCAGGCGCAATACTTGAAGCTATCGACGATGGCATCCTCAGGAATCTCGCAGGGAAAATATGCCTCGCAGGTGGTAGGTCAATCGAGCGTGGTGGCTGGAACGACGAGTCAAGCACGCCAAGGATTTAAACAACCCTTTGGTCAAAAGATTAAATCAGTTATTACGAGTATCCTCAGCATCGGTGAACCTGTGAGCTGGTCGGTGGAAACCTTCCCAAATCCCTTCGTGGATAAGTTGACAGTCAAACTACAAGGGACCGCCAATCTACCTACACGCTTAGTGCTATACGACACAGACGCCAACATTATTTGGGAAGGCACCTACGCAGAGAAGCAGACGGAAATCAACCTAGCGCAATTTAAAGACGTTGCAGCAGGCAAATACATTTTACAAGTTTTCCACCATGGAAAACCTCAAACGAAAACACTCATCAAAGCAATTCATTAGTTCTGAAAATTATACTTACCATGAAAAATTTCAAGCATTTACTCTTAATCCTTGTTAGCATCACAAGCCTGAGCAGCTATGCGCAGACCAGCAAGAAGACCTTGAACTACCAAGCGGTGATTCTCGATCCGAATGCGATCGACATTCCCGGAGCAAGCATCTCAGGCCAGCCCTTAAACAAAGGCAATGTGTGTTTACGCTTTAGCTTGTTGAATGCCACGGGCGGTTTGGACTATGAAGAAACCCAACAAGTTACTACGGATGAGTATGGCCTGGTCAGTGTGGCGATCGGAACGGGAACGCAAGGAACTAGCCCGAGTACCTACAAAACCTTTAACAGCATTGTTTGGAATGCGAATGTCAAAAGCTTGAAGGTAAGTGTTAGCTATGATGGTTGCAGCAGTTTTAAGCAAGTGAGTACACAAGTCTTCAATTATACGCCGTATGCCTTGTATGCTGAGGCGGTGGATTATGCCAATGTGAAGGATGCGCCTACGAAACTTTCTCAGTTCAGTAACGATGCAGGATATTTGATTCCAAAGGATTTGGATCCCATCAAAGCTGATATCAAGAGCAATACCAGCCAAATTCAAACGGCGAATCAAAGCATTGCTGATAATAAGTTGGCCAACGATGCCGCATTCTTAGTGGTTAATCAGAGTTTAAGCGGTTTAGACAAACAGATAGCGAGTAACACGAGTTCCATCACATCATTGAACTCACGGATAAATGACCAACAAAATCAAATCTTTGATAACCGCAATCAACTCGGTGGATTACAGGGTCAATTGAATGTGACGAATTCTACGGTAAATAATTTGACAGGGGTTGCCGAGGTGGTCTCGAATAAATCCACGTCCACCATCTTAGGTGGAGCAAATACTTCTGACCAATTATATCCTACCCAAAAGGCGACAAAAACCTATGTGGATCAAGCAGTGGCACAAGTTGCGAATGGAACGATTTCGGATGCGACGACTTTGGCAGCAGGAAAAATCCAGTTGGCTGGAGACTTAGGAGGTACAGCCACGAGCCCGACCGTACCCGCATTAGCAGGTAAGGAGAACAGCTCAAACAAATCGAATGCCAGCTTGGGTAATAGCACGACTTTATTTCCTACGCAAAATGCGGTGAAGTCCTATGTGGATTCGCAGATTGCTTCCGCTACGATTGTGGACGCAGATGGAACTACTAAAGGAAAGCTTCAATTAGCAGGTGATTTAGGCGGAACGGCTGCAGCTCCTACAGTCCCTGGATTATTACTTAAAGAGGATGTTTCTCGGAAATCTACGGCGACCGATTTAGGCGCTGGCAGTACGTCTGATATTAATTATCCAAGTCAAAAGGCGGTTAAAACCTATGTAGATTCCCAAATCGCGTCGGCAACCATTGCGGATGCTAATAGGAATACCAAAGGTAAATTGCAATTGGCCGGGGATTTAACGGGTACCGCGGCAGCTCCATTAATTGCAGCAGACGCCATCAATAGTTCAAAAATTCAAGATCGAAGCATCGCTACAGATGACATTGCGGATGGAGCCATTACGGATGGTAAAATTTCAGGTGTTTCGGGTGTAAAAGTTAGCGGAAATATTGCGGGTAATTCGAGTAATGTGACGGGCATCATTGCCGTGAGCAACGGAGGAACGGGAACTCCGAGTTTAACAGGTTATGTTAAAGGAAATGGGACTTCAGCCATGACATCGGTAAGCTCGATTCCGGTATCGGATGTGACGGGTGCGATTAAAAAAGTGAACGGCACATTACCCAATTCGTCTGGCGAAGTAACTATCTTATTTGGTTCCGTTTCTACAGGTACCTTGGCTAATCGGCCAATTAATCCCGGATTAAACGGAGATATTTATATTATATCGGCAGATACCAATCCTTCAAATGATGGTCGGACCTATATTTCGGACGGTAGTGTTTGGAATGAAGTCACTGCCAATGCAGCAACCACAGATGCTCGTTATCTTCAGTTGGCCGGTGGCATAATGGATGGGAATGTAAGCTTCCCTTCAGGCAAAAAAGTGTTACTCGCGGATGCCCCTTCCGGGTCTACCGATGCGGCAAATAAAGCCTATGTGGATTCGAAAATTTCATCCGATGCACCCAATGCAACAAGTAGTGCGCCGGGTAAAATTCAGTTGATCGGTGATTTAGGCGGAACTGCAACATCACCTACGGTACCGGGTTTGGCCTTGAAGGCGCCAATAAATAATCCAGCTTTTACGGGAACCGTAACGGGCGTGACCAAGGCAATGGTGGGTTTGAGTAATGTGGATAATACAAGTGATGCGAGTAAGCCGGTCAGCACGGCAACGCAAACGGCTTTGGATCTAAAGGCTCCTTTGGCATCTCCTACTTTTACAGGAACAGTTTCCGGTATTACGAAAGCGATGGTGGATTTAGCCAATGTGGATAATACAAGTGACGTGAATAAGCCGGTGAGTACAGCAGCGCAAACCGCTTTGAATTTAAAAGAAAATGTCTCCAATAAATCCAATGCGGCGCTCGGTACGAGTACGACTTTATATCCGACACAAAACGCAGTTAAAACGTATGTGGATGCCCAAGTAGCCTCTGGAGCGCCCGATGCGGATGCTACAACCAAAGGTAAAATACAATTAGCAGGAGATTTAACAGGAACTGCGGCCTCCCCAAGCATAGCAAGCGGAGCCGTTACAAGTGCCAAAATATTAGATGCAACGATTTTAACCGCGGATTTAGCGGATGCCTCTGTGACGGATGCCAAGATTGTGGGTCTAGCAGGTAGCAAAGTTTCTGGAAATATTACCGGCAACGCGGCAAATGTTACGGGAACGGTTGCCATTGCCAATGGTGGAACGGGAGCTACAAGTGCTGGGGCGGCTTTGACCGCTTTAGGAGCAGCTCCTTTGGCGTCACCTACCTTTACCGGAACGGTTACATCGCCCATTTATGCATCTGCGCCGCAATCCTTGACGGATGCAGCTACCATTTCTTGGAATCCTGCCAATGGATTAAATGCGAGTGTAACCTTAGGGGGAAATAGAACCTTAAGTTTTTCATCCACACCGGCAGCAGGATCCTATGGAACTTTGGTCATTACTCAAGATGCGACTGGAGGAAGAACGATCACCCTGCCTTCAACATCGAATAAAGTTTTAGGATCTAGTTCTACCACGACGATTGCATTATCTGCTGCAGCAAATGCAAAAGATATCTTGAACTTTTATTACGATGGGACCAATTGTTATTGGAATGTAGGCCAAGGGTTCGGTACAGCAGCTACGGTTGCTCCTGTAAATTTAGCATCCGAAGTAACAGGTACCTTACCGATTAGTAGTGGAGGTACCGGATCAACGACCCAAAATTTTGTTGACCTATCAACTGCTCAAACCGTAGCAGGCAATAAAACTTTATCAGGAAATACAAGCATTGGAGGTACCTTGAATGTCACTGGCGTGACAACTTTGACAGCAGCCCCAATACTTTCAAGCACAACAGCTTCTCAGGCATTGTTCACGGATGTCAACAAGAATGTGGTTTCTAATGCAATCACAGGAACTGGGAACGTGGTCATGAGTACATCTCCAAGCTTGGTGACTCCAGCACTGGGAACACCAAGCGCTTTGGTATTAACTAATGCAACAGGTTTGCCTTTAGGAAATGTGGGAGCTGTCACGGGGGCCTTAGGAGTTGCTAATGGAGGAACGGGATTAGCAACGACGCCTGCCAATGGTCAAATTGACATTGGAAATGGTACAGGATTCACGCGTGCAACGTTAACGGCCGGAACGGGCGTATCGATAACAAATGGCGCTGGGTCAATTACGATTGCAGCGTCTGCTGTTGCCGTTAGACCAACCACAGATCAATTTACGGGAACGCTTAACCAAACAAGTTTCACGTTAACGCAAACACCCTTAACGAATGCAAATTCCAAACCCAATGTTTGGATGTTTATTAATGGTGTTCGTACAAATAATAATGCGTATGCAGTCAGTGGAACAACTGTGACCTATACTCCGGCAAGTAATGGGGGCTATGCCATTACGGCGAGTGATCGTATTCAATTTGATTATGCTTATTAACCAAAATCGAATGAATTGGATGAAATCATTTAATTGTTTTTTAGTCATTATGACGTTTTTGAGCGTAAATCATGTATTTGCTCAGCGTACTATGTTTGGCAGCAACAATAAATATGTGGTGTCATCGGTCGCTTATCAAGCGCCAGTGATTACAACCAATGGATTGGTTTTCAATCTGGACGCAGCCATTACATCGAGTTATTCAGGATCTGGAAATGTATGGAATGATATAGTTGGTACGAATCACATCAATTTTTATTCGAGTAACAGCTATGCAAGTGCAGGAAATCCTACATTTAGTACTGATGGCGGCGGTTCCTTGGTTACTACGGGAAAATTTGGTCGATCTGTCGCTAATTCAGGAATTACGGGTGCAGCTGCTCGGTCATACGAAGCATGGGTTAAGTTTAATAACGTCAATGCAAATTCAATAATCTCGGTGGGCACTAACGTTACTAACCAATTATTTGAGATGATGGCTTTCCAAACAAATTTAATTAGCCATCCGTATGGTGCATATGCTAAAAGTAGCACGGTATTAACGACGAATACCTGGTATCAGGTGGTCATTACTTATAACGGAGCTTCAACACATATAATTTACATCAATGGTGTACAGGTGGGAACCTCATCTGCCTCAGATGGATCAAACGTTACGCTAAATACAGTTAATACACCCATTTATATTGGATCGGGTACGGCGATGACCTGGGGGGCCTTTGATGGAAAAATAGCTGCGGTACGAATGTATAATCGGGCCTTAAGTTCATCGGATGTGACCTTTAATTTTAATGCCCTAAAATCTCGCTTTGGACTTTAGAAATATGAAAAAATCCGCTAGTCAAACCATGAAATATATAGCTACACTTTTTGCTTCCTTACTGGTGATGGCAAACGCGCATGCGCAATCTGTTACCGTAAGCCAAATTCCTTCGGGTGCTATCTGTTCAGGAACGTCTGTAGAATTTACGGCAAATCCGAGCGGTTTTGCCGGACAAATATATTACCAATGGTATTTAAATGGAACCGCTATTCCAAATGCGAAGTCCCAAAAATATACCACCTCAACATTAAATAATGGAGATCAAATTTATGTACAATGCAGTAGTAGTACGGTTAGTGAGATGGTTGCGGGGTCAGAATTTTATTACGATGCCACTAATCCAAACTCGTATCGAGGTGCTAGCGCAACCATCACGGATTTAAGTGGAAAAAACAGACATGGTACCATGCAAGGATTTATTAGTCAAGGAAATGCGGGTGCTAGCTGGGATTCTACCAATGGCGGTGTTTTTAACTTCAATGGGACCAATCAATACATTACAACTGGGTGGACTCCCTCGAATACCATGAGTTTTCAATTAGCTTTTCGAAGTCTTGAAGCTTTTAGTGCCTTTTGGAATAGAGGATTGATTTCCACCTTTGCGTATGGTGGCACCCCACAAACTGATTACTTTGGATTTTATATTGGTACTCGTCCAGCAAACGGATCCGCAAATAATGGCCTACATTATTATTATGATACCAATGCCAATGGAGATATAGGGACGACAAATTCTACTTTTACCAGCACAAGTACATGGTACGTTTTAACGGTCGTGAGTAATCCAGCCGACAACGCCGGCTCTGGTTCCATTAAATTTTACCTAAATGGAAACATTAACCCAATAAGTTCAACAACTGGAAAAACAACGCATGCAGGAAATATCTGGGTGGGTCGGTCGCGATATGACAAAGATTTTTGGTTGGGCTACATAGCCAATGTAATTGTTTACAATCGCGTACTTTCTACCCAAGAGATTGCTGCCAATTATAATGCAACCATTGGCAAGGTAACAGGGGCGTCTTCAGCTTCTGTCATTAGCACCGTCACGAATTCGATTGTATTGAGCTCGGCTGCTGGTACGAATAGTCAGTCACTTTGTAATAATGTACCCATTACGAATATCACGTATGCAACGACTGGGGCCACAGGGGCAACTTTTACGGGACTTCCTCAGGGTGTATCGGGTACTTGGAGCAATAATGTAGCAACAATTAGCGGAACACCTACGCAGGCCGGTACATTTAATTATACAGTAACTTTAGTTGGCGGATGTAATCCCACCACTGCTCAGGGAACATTAGTGGTTAACTTAACGAATAATACCATCGCATTAACCTCAGCCGTAGGAACAAATAATCAATCGTCTTGTAAAAATTCAACCATAACGAACATCACCTATGCAACGACCGGAGCAACCAATGCAACGGTTACGGGACTACCTGCAGGTGTTACGGGTTCGTGGGGAAATAATGTGGTAACGATTAGTGGAACACCTGTACCAACTTCAGGCACGTTTAATTACACGGTTACCCTGACAGGCGGATGCGGCACTATTACTGCGAATGGAAGTATCACAATAAATGCTAATGCTGTGCCTAGTGTTCCCTATACGCTTACAGGGGATGGTTGTGCAAACAATAGAACTACGCTAAGTTCAACGAACACATTTAATACATATACTTGGTTTCTAAACGGTTCTGAAATTCCAAATTCAAATATCAAAACCTACAATCCTACAGCCGCCGGAAACTATTACGTTCGGGTGTTTAATGGCACCTGTTACGGAACCTCTTCCGATATAACAATCAATACCTGTGGAATTACGCAAACTGGTCAAATGAGCGCAACAACGTACATGATTAACACATTAGGAGGAGCTGCAAATACGGCTAATAAAGGAGTCGATGAACGAGGCTTGATACTCAATGTGCCTAATTGAGGATTTATATAGTTGAAAGTAGTTTGAGAATAACTGCGTTAGGTTCAGGCAGTTTATCAGTTTCTTGATGGATTTTTTTCAAAATACTGACCTTCGTTTATATGGTGGCGCATTTTATCAGTTTTTGGGAACTGCTTCCGTTCGCCTTTTTGTAGCTTTGAGCGGTAACGCTGCCGGGGTCTGCGACCCCGGCAGCGTTTACCCCCTTCGCTGAAATCCAATCACCGCCAGCATCCTGCCCGTAATCCCTTGCTCTTTCCGGTGTGAATAGAACAAATCGTTATTTGCAACCGTACAATAGTCGGAAATTTCAATTTGCGTAATGCCTAATATCTGTAACTGCGCCGCATTTGTGACTTTCAAGTCCACATGCCAGCGCGCACCGCGCTTTTCCTTGTGGTCGAATTGCTCCGCTACCTCGTCGCCCACCTCGAAGTTTTCCAAGCTGATACAAGGGCCGATGTAGGCGAGGATATCTGCGGGATTTGATCCGCCGACAATCATGGCGGAGGCAGTTTTGGAAACGATCTGAGCGACGGTACCTTTCCAACCGGCATGAATCGCAGCGGCAACTTCACGCACAGGATCAGCAAGTAAAATAGGGCAACAATCCGCTATGCCTACACCCGCGAAAATACCAGGTGTTATCGAAACAATGGCATCATAACCGCTTTCATAACTCGGAAGGCTAGATTCCCAGATTTCAGATCCATGTACCTGATAGGAACGAGCTAATGCGTCTGGAGAAATACCTAAATCCGTGCAAAAAAGTCCCAGATTGGACGAAATCGCCGCAGGATCATCGTCAGTATGAACCCCTAAATTTAAACTTTGATAGGCTTGTGAACTCACTCCGCCGTGGCGAGTAGAAATACCCGCCACGAGCTGAGGAATGTGTGAAAATATGTCGGGTCGAATGACTCGATTAGGCATCATAACTTAATCCATACTTCTTCAATACATCATCCGGAACCCCGTTCCATTGATTCGGTGTATTGCCCTTATACTCTAAATCAGCAATGCCTATTTTTGATGTAAAAAATCCCGTCGCGGTTAAATTACGCATCAACGTAAAGAAACTCACACCTTGCGATAAATGCTTCGGTGCCGTGCCCGGATACGCAATGTCATCCACAATGTTGATGCGCTGCGCCGCCGTAATCTCAATGAATTTCTTGCCAAAACGCTTGTTGGACTCGGAGTCCAACCAACGTAATCCACCGCGCATCGGTGTCTTAAATTCCGGCTTGTCTTTTACAATGAATTCAATGAACGCTGTTACGCCGGATTGCGACGCACTACCTGATTTTCCATCGGCCGGAATGATGATGTCCGACAATACCGTAATCGTATCCAATTCATGTTTGTTCAAAAAAACTTCCGCCTGTAAACGGGCTTCCATTTCGGCTTCTTCCTGCGTCCGACCGTTTGGTCTTTTCACCGGAACTTTTGCTAATTCTAAATTCTCAATCGCCTTTTCATCGGGATTGAATACGGCTAAGCCCAACGAACTCAAGCCCATATTTTTTAAATAGTCTCTTCTTTTCATTATAGGTTGCCTTTTTTGCGTTGATCAATTATATATTCCGACGTGCGTAATGATAATGCCAAAATCGTCCACGTCGCATTTTTGTCTCCTTGAGAAACAAATGGCGCCGCATCCGCGACAAATAAATTCTTCACGTCATGTGCTTGGCAATTGGAATTCAATACCGATGTATTCTTATCGTTACCCATACGCGCCGTTCCCACTTCGTGAATGATACGTCCTGGATCTGCCAAACCATAGTTATTTTCCGCACCCGGTTTTTTACCCATCGGCTCGCCACCCATTGCATGAATGATTTCCTCAAAAGTATCCTGCATGTGCTTCGCTTGCTTCACCTCGTAATCGCTCCATTTGTAGTTGAAACGCAACACCGGAATACCGTACTTATCCACCACATTCGGGTCGATTTCACAGTAATTGTCCTCACGAACGACCGGCTCACCACGTCCCGCGAAACTCACATACGAACCGTAAAAGCGACGGTAATCTTCTTTCAACGTCGCTCCATAACCACCCGCTGCCTTTTTCAAGCCGTCGCGTGTGAAGTTTTCCCGACCGTTCAAGCCCTCAATGCCCCAGCCGAAACCGTAACTTGGCATTCCCATACCTCCACCGTATTCGATGTGGTATCCACGAGGGAAATCTAATTTTGCGTTGTCTAGCCACCATGGCGTATAAATGTGCATTCCACCTACGCCATCTTCATTGTAACGCTTTCTGTCAAACAAGGACGGTATAATCGCCGAACGAGATGCTCCCGTAGAGTCATTCAAATATTTACCTACCACACCACTCGAATTGGCTAAACCATTCGGGAAGCGAGAGCTTTTGGAATTCAATAATAAACGAGCCGTCTCACCCGCACTGGCTGCTAACACAACAATTTTCCCTTTTACGGTATATTCTTGCATCGTACCTGTGTGAATATACGAAACGCCTGTTGCCAAGCCCGTAGCCGGATCTGTCAATACCTCACGCGCCATCGCAAATGGCAACATGGTTAAATTGCCCGTTGCAGCAGATGGCTTAATCAATACCGATGAAGACGAGAAATCAGCATAAGCAGAACAACCGCGATTACATTGGCCGCAATAAAAACATTGACCACGCTCATTGTTGATTGGTTTGGTCAACATCGACATCCGTGATGGGTAAGTCGGTATACCCAAGGCCTTATTCGCCTTTTTGATCATTAATTCATGTAAACGAGGTTTAGGAGCCGGTAAGAAATAGCCATCCGGATTATTCCGAAGCCCTTCATTACTACCAAAAACCCCAATCATTTTATCAACCTTGTCATAATACGGTTTGACATCATCGTAGCCAATCGGCCAGTCATCACCCAATCCATCAATGCTTTTTCGTTTGAAATCATCGGGTCCAAAACGCAAGGAAATACGTCCCCAGTGGTTGGTTCTTCCGCCGACCATCCGTGAACGGAACCAATCGAATTTAGTGCCATCTTTACGTGTATATGGCTCTCCTTCGATGTCCCAGCCACCATAAGCAGCATCGAAATCACCAAAATTACGTAGAGAAGAACTTGAACCGCGGCGAAGGGACTCGTAAGGCCATTTCAGTTGGGTCATGTCTTTAGGATCAGCCGGATCAAATGGTTGGCCTGCTTCCAGCACACAAACTTTGGCTCCCGCCTTCGTTAATGTATGTGCCGCCATACCGCCACCGGCTCCAGAACCTACAATCACAACATCGAAAACTTCCTGTTGGGATTGAATGTATATAGACGAATTAATCATAGTTATTGATAAGGTTTTAAAGAATGGTAAATGTATAAAATTTGACTTATTTTTGTCTTTATTAGCGACAAAAATTTTGGCCAAAAAAACACCCGATGGGCAAGAGCCTTTGAAAAAAGGAGAAACCCCACTTTCCAGACAGTTTAATCAAATTAAAGCCAAGTATCCTGGGGCCATTTTGCTATTCCGGGTAGGGGACTTTTATGAGACGTTTGGTGAGGATGCGGTCAAAGCGTCGAAGATCCTAGGCATCACGCTGACCCGTCGGAATAATGGAAATGCCGACGATCATTTAGCCGGATTTCCTCACCATTCCTTGGATACCTATTTGCCCAAATTAGTCCGTGCTGGCCAGCGCGTGGCTATTTGTGACCAATTGGAAAATCCGGCTGAAGCGAAAGGAATTGTGAAGCGTGGTGTAACGGAATTAGTAACACCCGGCGTCTCATTTAATGATCAAGTACTTGATAATAAGCGTAATAACTACGTTGCTTCGATTAGCTACCAAGAAAAAGATTCCCTTTGCGGCGTTGCCTTTTTAGATATATCGACGGGTGAATTCATGTGCTCGCAAGGGCCTTTGGCCTACGTGCAGAAACTGATACAAAGTTTCATGCCATCGGAGATTTTATTTCCCAAAAAATACCGGTCCATCTACCAAGAGCATTTTGGCGATCAATACCATTCGTTCTCGATGGAAGAGTGGATTTTTTCCTACGAGTTTACATATCCCTTATTAACGGAGCATTTCAAGACTAAAAACCTGAAAGGTTTTGGAATCGAAAGTATGCCGCTAGGGATCATCGCGGCGGGGGTGATTTTACATTACCTCGCGGAAACAGAACATAAACAAGTAGGCCATATCGCCACGATTCAGCGGATTGAGGAAGATAAATATGTGTGGTTAGACCGTTTTACCATTCGCAATCTTGAACTGGTTTATTCCGTTCAAGAGGGTGGGGTTCCTTTGATTGATCTGATGGACCAAACGATGACGCCGATGGGTGCGCGTTTGTTGCGGAAATGGATGGTTTTGCCACTGAAAGATTTAGCTGCCATTCAAGAGCGTCAGGCGGGTGTGGCTGGCTTATTGGAATTGGATGAGACCATGGATTTGCTAATTTCCTTATTGAAGCCCATCGGTGATCTAGAACGTTTAATTTCCAAAGTGGCTGCCGGTCGGATCAATCCGCGGGAATTGGTGCAGCTGAAGCGCGCGCTCCAACAAGTTCCTGCCATCAAAGAATTATTAGCGTCTCATCCTGCACCTATTTTGCAGAAATGGGCAGACCAATTGAATCCTTGTTTGCATTTGGTTCAAAAAATCGAATCCGCTTTGCGGGATGATGCTCCCATGCTTGTTCACCAAGGAGGAATCATCAAAACGGGGTATTTGGCGGAGTTAGATGAGCTTCATTTACTGTCGACAAACGGCAAGGATTACCTCGCGGCGATGCAGAAACGCGAGATAGAGCGCACGGGAATTACGTCCTTAAAAGTGGCTTATAACAAGGTTTTTGGCTATTATTTGGAAGTAACGAATGCACATAAAGACCGCGTGCCACCCGAGTGGATTCGTAAGCAGACCCTTGTGAATGCTGAGCGATATATTACTGAGGAGTTGAAAGGATATGAGGAGAAGATTTTGAGTGCTGAAGATAAGATTTCCACGATTGAATTCGGAATTTTTCAGGAGCTGGTTCGTGAGGCTTTGGAATATTTGGAATTGATTCAGTTGAACGCCTTAGGCATCGCGACACTGGATGTATTGACAAGCTTTGCTCAGGTTGCCAAACGCAATCAATATGTCCAACCGACCTTGCATACGGGGGATTCCATCCAGATTGAGGCGGGGCGTCACCCTGTCATTGAACAGCAATTGCCATTGGGCGAAGTTTATGTGCCTAATGATGTATATTTAGACAATGAAACCCAACAAATCATCATGATTACGGGGCCCAACATGGCGGGTAAGTCGGCGCTATTACGCCAAACCGCCTTGATTGTTTTGATGGCTCAAATGGGCTCATTTGTGCCGGCTACTTCGGCAACAATCGGATTAGTGGATAAAGTTTTCACCCGGGTAGGGGCATCGGATAATTTGTCCAAAGGGGAGTCGACCTTCATGGTCGAGATGACCGAAACTGCCGCTATTCTGAATAATTTATCGAATAATTCACTGGTATTATTGGATGAAATCGGTCGGGGAACATCCACTTACGACGGTGTTTCCATGGCTTGGGCGATTGCGGAACATTTGCACAACCATCCGAAATGCCGGGCCAAAACCCTGTTTGCCACTCACTACCATGAATTAAATGAGTTGACGGAAGACTTTCCGCGCATCAAGAATTTCCATGTATCCGTGAAGGAAGTAGGGAATAAGATTATCTTCTTGCGCAAATTGGTTCCTGGCGGTTCAGCGCATAGTTTTGGTATTCACGTGGCTCAAATGGCCGGCATGCCGACCTCCTTAGTGTTACGCGCGCATGAAATTTTACAGAATCTAGAGAAAGACCATGTATTAGAAGACAATGTGGAGAAGCTTAAAGACATGCCGAAAAACAACTATCAGTTGAATTTATTCGGTGCTGAAATTCCGGAAGGCTTGAAGAAAATTGAAGAGCAATTAGGTTCGCTGGATGTGAATACACTTTCGCCGATAGAGGCTTTGTTGAAGTTGAATGAGTTGAAGCGATTATTGTAACTTTATAGCCCCAGACTTCAGTCTGGGGATCCCTAGGCTAAAGCCTAGGGTTATAAATTCCTTTCCTCCGGACTTCGGACTAATTCCCTCCGGACTCGAAATTAATTCCGCAGGAATTAATTGCGCACATCCAATCCCCAATTCAACTTATTCC
>CANGCD010000006.1 GCA_947452215.1 Cytophagaceae bacterium
CTTCTTAGCTCAGTTGGTTAGAGCACATGACTGTTAATCATGGGGTCCCTGGTTCGAGCCCAGGAGAGGGAGCAAAACAATCTAGAGCACTATCGTAACACACGTTAGTGCTTTTTTTGTTACCAATTGTGACCTGAAAACACGTCATTAGGTCACATTTTTGGTCACACCAAATCAACATCATTTTGTGCCTGTGTTAAATCAAAACACAGATGAAAACATTATTTTGGATTTACCGATCACGCGTTGACAAATTAGGTCAATCACCCATCATGTTGCGCTTAATTATAGCCAACGAGATCAAGAACATTTCAACAGGAGTGAAAATCAATGCTCAAGCCTGGGATGCACAAAAGCAGCGAATAAAGGGTAGTGATTTGCAAGCAGCAAAACTAAATCAGGAGCTTACATCATTAGAGAACCAGCTGCTTGAATGCTACTATTCTTTGCTTCAACAAATGGATCAAGTTAGAGTTCGCTTTGTGGTCGATCGATTCCAATCAGCCAAGTTTAAACCTGCAATTAAAACAATACCAACACTACTTCAAATGTACGATTTGCACAATGAAGAAATGGCTCAGCTAGTAGGTAAAGTCTACACAAATGCAACATTGATCAAATACCAGATGAGCAAGGACATTATGAAACAGTTTATTGTTGATACTTTGGGGAAGCAGGATGTAGAGCTTCATGATGTAACGGTTTCGTTTGTGAAGAAGCACGATTTGTACTTACGGACGGTACGTAATAATGTAACCAATTCTGTAACGAAAAGGCTGCAGCACCTAAAGAAGGTTGTTCGTTATGCAAAACAATTAGGATTCTCAGACAGCAACCCTTTTGAGTTCGTTAAGCTTAGCTTTGAAGCCTCTTCTAGGACGTTTTTAGACAACGTTGAGCTTGAGTTAATCAAATCTTTCCAGCCAACCAAAATCGTTCATCAGGAGGTCAAGGATGTGTTCCTTTTTCAGTGTTACACGGGAATCGCTCATTGTGATTTAATGTTGTTGACTAAGGAAAATATCCATACGGATAATTCAGGAAAGAAGTGGCTGGTATTCAAACGAAAGAAGACCAAATCAGAAGTTCAAGTGCCATTATTGCCCATAGCTTTATCAATACTTTCAAAGTACGAGAATAGTGCTTCTGGCTTATTGTTACCCGTACAATGTAATCAAGCAATGAATCGAAGATTGAAGGAACTAATGACTGCAATAGGGATTAACAAGAATATTAGCACGCACGTAGGGAGACATTCCTTTGCGAGCAGCGTAACGCTTGCCAATGGTATTCCGCTTGAGATTGTTAGCAAACTTTTGGGTCACTCAAATACAATTATTACTCAGGTCTATGCCAAAGTTTTACCAAAAGCTGTCGGGGACGCAATGAGTAATTTGGAAAAATTTCTTTGAATGTGAAAAAGAAGGGGTGTGATCAGTCACCCCTTTTTTACCCCTTTGGTCATAATCAAAAAAGTTACTCCATTATTTTATTATAGCATTAACTCTAACGAATTTGGTTAAAACTAAAATTTTCTAACGAACTCAATTAATTACGTATCCCCCCTTTAAGTGTACTCCCAAGAGATACCCCCAAGGTAAAATCTTGCCCTCGGGGGATTCCCCATCAGACTGATCTTAGGAGGTTCATTAGCCCTAATGCTGCACTAAATAATTCAGAGATCCTGTTACCCTTAAAGGATGAATCATTTTCATCAATAAACTTTTCGCCTTTTATGGTAATTCTTGCACAATGCCTTCCTTTGATGCGAATATTATCAATGTGATAAGCACCACTTGACCCTTTAATCAACAAACCATCCTTCTCAACACAATTTATTAAGTTACCAATCTCATTCTCTGAAAACGGTAACCCCTTCTCTGATAATTGAACGAACTGACCAAAATCGTTATTCTCCTTCAGATAACGTAAGATAATTAATGACGCTACGGTCATACTTGTTGGTTGTTTACAATTCATTTTGGTAATTTTTTAGTTAACAAGTCGTAACTTGTTATTGTGAATACTATAAATAGATAGCAAAAGCTCTCTTTCTTATTACTATAAACGCAAAAAAATTATTCTGTTTCATTTTAGCATTAAACTAAGAGACGCTAGAACAAATAGTTGACAAACTATGCTTAACCAGAACCCAGAACAGATAGCACGTGATAACATCGACAAGCAGCTAGTAGCTTGTGGCTGGATCATTCAAGACAAGAAGCGACTAAACCTTGCCGCGGGTCTGGGTGTAGCTGTAAGAGAATACACCACTGATGTGGGGCCAGCTGATTACGTTTTATTTGTTAACCACAAACCCGTTGGAGTAATTGAAGCTAAACGCGAAGAAGAAGGGGTTAAGTTTTCTGTTCACGAGAGCCAAGTAGAGGAATACGCTAAGGCCAAGTTGAAGTTGATTGATAACCAGCCTTTACCATTCCTTTACCTAAGTACGGGTGTTATTACACGATTTACGGACACAAGAGATCCTAATCCTCGTTACAGGGAAGTATTTACTTTCCACAGGCCAGAAACCCTTGCAAAATGGGGAAGAAAAGAGTCTTCGTTGAGAGAAAGGATGGCTAATAACTTCCCTGATTTAGATCCTTCAGGTTTGCGAGATTGCCAGATAGACGCTATAACAAACCTTGAGTCATCATTTAAGAAGAATAGACCCAAAGCTTTGGTTCAAATGGCTACTGGTTCAGGCAAGACCTTTACGGCAATAACCTCTGTTTACCGTTTGCTTAAACACGTGAAGGCTGAGCGGATCTTGTTCTTGGTTGATACTAAGAACTTAGGAGAGCAAGCTGAGGGAGAGTTTAGGAAGTTTCAGCCCCAAGATGATAATCGTTTATTTCCTGAGCTTTATGGGGTAAGTCGATTAACGAGTTCATTCATACCAGAAGACAGCCAAGTTTACATAAGTACTATTCAGCGCCTTTATAGCATCCTAAAGGGCTCTGAATTAGATGAAAGTGCTGAGGAGGAGAACCCAAACGAACAGAACACTTTTGCCAAAGAAGCACTCCCTGTAGTTTATAACGAAAAGCTACCAATAGAGTTCTTTGATTACATTGTAATTGATGAATGCCACCGAAGCATTTACAACCTTTGGAAACAGGTATTGGATTATTTTGATGCTTTTCAGGTTGGATTAACAGCTACACCAGACAACCGAACCTTTGGTTACTTTAATCAGAATATTGTTTCTGATTACGGTTATGAAAAGGCGGTGATCGATGGTGTTTTAGTGCCTTACAATGTTTACACCATTGAAACCCAAATTACAAAAGACGGTGCAGCTATTAAGATGGGAGAAATGGTGGATAAGCGTGAACGGCTAACTAGAAAGAAGTTTTGGGAGGCTGTTGATGAAGATGTTGAGTACGTGGGTAAACAGCTTGATAGAGATGTTGTTAACCCTAGTACTATTCGTTCTATAATCCGTGAGGTTAAGAACCAGCTTCCAGTGATGTTCGCGGATCGAGTTGATAGTAAAGGAGATTTTGAAGTTCCTAAAATGCTTATTTTTGCCAAAACAGATAGCCATGCGGAGGATATTATTGATATGGTTAGGCAAGAGTTTGATGAACGCAGCGACTTTTGTAAGAAGATCACTTACCAAAGTAAAGAAGACCCCAAAACTATCCTTTCTCAGTTCAGGAATGACTACTATCCGCGCATCGCGGTTACGGTGGACATGATTGCCACGGGTACGGATATTAGGCCTTTAGAAGTGCTACTTTTCATGCGCGACGTAAAGAGCAGAAGTTATTACGAACAAATGAAAGGGAGAGGGACTAGAACCTGTTCTCTTGAAGAACTTAAAGCCAAAGGAACTCCTTCTGCTAAGTATGCCAAAGACCATTTTGTGATCATTGATGCGATAGGTGTAGAACAGTCTCAGAAGACCGATAGCAGGCCACTTGAGAAAGCACCCAATGTTTCACTTAAAGAGGTATTACAACGCATTGCAGTGGGTGATAGGAGTGAAGAAATGATGTCTACGCTAGCAAACCGTTTGCTTCGATTAGACAAGCAAATCAATGATCATGAGAAGCGCACATTTGAAGAGAAGGCATCAGGTAAAGGAATTTCAGAAGTAGTTAGGCAGCTGTTATTTGCTCATGATCCTGATACGAAAGAAACCATTTACCAATCTGTTTTAACTTCTAACCCTGGGATATCTCCACGGCAGCTTGAAGAACAAACGCAGCAGCAGCATCAAGATATTTTGGATCACGCAGTTGCTATTTTTCACAATCCTGAGCTACGGGAGTTCATTGTTGATGTTAGAAAGAAATACGATCAAATTATTGATTCCGTTAACATTGATACAGTCGTTAAAAGTGGGTGGGTAAAAGATCAAAATCAAGAAGCTGAGCTGTTAATCTCCGATTTCATGAATTGGATAGATGAGCATAAGGATGAAATTACCGCGCTGCAGATTTTCTACGATCAACCTTACAGAAGAAGAGAGCTTACCTACAAGATGCTCAAAGACCTAAGTGAGCAAATCATCAGAAATAAACCAGCAATCGCGCCGCTTAAAGTTTGGTCCGCGTACGAACAGTTAGAGTCTGTGTCTGGTCAACCAAAAAATGAATTAATTGCCCTAGTCTCATTGATAAGACGCGTCGCAGGAATAGATCCATCAGTTACTGCTTTTGATAAAACGGTTGATAAAAACTTCCAAGACTGGGTGTGGAGAAAACACCAAGGTAACGCAGTTAAGTTTACTACCGAGCAAATGCAATGGTTGCACCTGATTAAAGATCACATAGCTACCAGCGTACACTTGGATGTAGAAGATTTAGACTACACGCCGTTTGATTCATTAGGAGGAAGAGGCAAGCTTAATCAGCTATTTGGATTAGAAATGGAGTCAATTATTTTGGAACTAAATGAGGTGTTGGTAGCATGAGTGAGATAATAAATTATTTGCATGAGGTGCCAATTGGATGGGAAATTGTGTCTATTAACGATACATTTAGTTCAATTTCATTAAATGGAATAAAAATAAAACAAAAATCATATTTAACATCAGGTAAGTACGCAGTTGTAGATCAAGGGCAAGAATTAATAGGAGGATATTATAACGATGAAAAACTCCTTGTTAATTGTGAGCCTCCTTGTGTAGTTTTTGGAGATCACACAAAAGCAATAAAATACATTACTTTTAGATTTATTCCAGGTGCTGACGGAGTAAAAGTACTTAAGCCGATTAATCCTCTTAATCCAAAGCTATTCTTTTACTTTTTGCAGTGCATAAAACTTCCAGATAAAGGTTATTCAAGGCATTTCCAATTCATTAACCATGCTGAGTTCCCTCTTCCACCTCCTGCAGAACAGCAACGCATAGTAACCAAGATCGAAGAACTATTCAGTGATTTAGACAAAGGAATCGAAACCCTAAAGACAGCTAAAGAACAACTTAAGGTTTACCGCCAGGCTGTTTTGAAATACGCTTTTGAAGGGAAGCTTACTAATCCAGATGTAAAAGAGGGAGAGTTACCAGAGGGGTGGAATGAATCTACAATTAAGGATGTTTGCTTAAATATCAAGGTTGGAATTGTAATTAAACCAACTAATTATTATTCTAATAATGGTTTAGGTGTGAAAGCGTTTAGATCAGCCAATGTCCGAGAATTTAAAGTGAATGATACTAATTGGGTGCGGTTTTCTGTTGAAGCTAATGAACAGAATTTTAGAACTCAAGTTTTCACTGGAGATGTTTTGATTGTTAGGTCAGGCTATCCAGGAACATCATGCGTTGTTACTGAACAATTTTCTGGCTGCAATGCTATTGATATTTTAATTGCAACACCCCAAAAGGAACTATTGCTCCCTGAATATCTATGTGCTTTTAATAATTCCCCGCTCGGGAAAGGGATGTTTGCTGAAAATTCTCGAGGTGTCGCACAGAAACATTTAAACGTAGGAGAATATTCTAAATTAAAAATATTTATACCTGAGTTAACAGAACAACGAGCAATTTTAGATGAAATAGAATCACGGCTTTCAATCTGTGACAAGATAGAAGCAAGCATAGTTCAAGGATTACAACAAGCAGAGGCATTAAGACAAAGTATCCTAAAGAAAGCATTTGAAGGTAAGCTTGTTCCACAAGACCCTAATGATGAACCAGCACACGTGTTGTTTGAAAGAATTAAATCAGAACGCGCCGCCGCGCAACCTGTTAAGAAACAAAAGAAGGCTAAAGTATAATCATGAGCACAGAAGAAAACAATACATCCAGCATAATTAATACTGTATGGAGCTTTGCCAACATGCTTCGCGATGATGGTGTTGGTTACGGGGATTATTTAGAGCAGCTAACTTACTTGCTATTCTTAAAGATGGCAGATGAATTTAGTAAGCCACCTTATAATAGACCTTTGCAATTACCAGCTGGTTATGATTGGCATGCTTTAACTGATAAACGCGGTGCAGAGCTTGAGGTGCACTACACCACTACCCTAAGGGAGCTCGCAAATGCAAAAGGCTTTCTTGGGCAGATTTTTATGAAGAGCCAAAATAAGATTCAAGACCCAGCAAAGCTCTTCAAGCTTATTGACATGATTGACAAAAAGCAATGGAGTACAATGGGGGCAGATATTAAGGGTAAAATTTATGAGGGGCTACTTGAAAAAAATGCAGAAGATACCAAAAGTGGTGCAGGACAATATTTTACACCTAGAGCGTTAATTAGAGCTATAGTAGAATGCATTCGTCCTGAACCCATGAAGACTATTGCAGATCCAGCTTGCGGAACAGGTGGATTCTTTTTAGCGGCGTACGATTACATTGCAAATCCATCTCATTATTCTTTGGATAAGGAGCAAAAGCAGTTCCTTAAGATGAAGACCTTCTACGGGAATGAGATCGTTGCTAGTACAAGAAGAATGGCCCTTATGAACCTATTCTTGCACAATATCGGAGATTTTGAGATAGACAGCTACATTAGCCCAGCTGATGCACTTATCTCAGACCCAGGTTACCGCGTGGATTACGTTCTTGCAAACCCCCCATTTGGTAAGAAGAGCAGCATGACCTTCACAAATGAGGAAGGAGAGCAGGATTCAGAGGACTTAACTTACAATAGACAAGATTTCTACGTTACTACCAGCAATAAGCAGCTAAACTTCATGCAGCACATCAAGACGATGCTTAAAACAGATGGTAAAGCGGCTGTTGTGTTACCCGATAATGTGCTGTTTGAGGGTGGTGTAGGAGAAACGGTGCGTAAGAAGATTTTGGAAAGCTCAAATCTTCATACTATCCTAAGATTACCAACGGGAATCTTCTACAAGCAAGGAGTTAAGGCTAATGTTCTCTTCTTTGATAACAAACCCGCGTCCAAAGATCCATGGACAAAAGAGGTTTGGTTCTACGACTTTAGAACCAATGTTCACTTCACATTAAAGAAGAACCCGTTAAAACTTGAAGATTTAAGTGATTTTATCTCTTGCTATAACCCAGAAAACATCAGTAAACGATCAGAAACCTATCATCCCGAAACTAATCCAGAGGGAAGGTGGAGAAAGTTTACTTATGAAGAAATCGTCGCACGCGATAAGACAAGTCTTGACATAACCTGGGTAAAAGATAAGAGCTTGACAGACTTAGATAATCTTCCAGATCCAGATGTTTTAGCTGAAGAGATTATTGATAATCTTCAAGCGGGAATTGATAGCTTTAGAGAGATAATGTTAAGCTTAAAGTAAAGTGATATTGTGATACAGGTTGGGCAAGAAATCTATTGGCAAATACCATCAGGTATAAACCTTGAGGCTATTCTTAAAGATAACCCGCCTGCGTTCAAGCGCAAGGTAAAAATAGACGTATTTTACTTCATTTTAGATCAAATCACAAAAGGTGTTTGGCTTACTAATATTGAAGATAATAGAGGAATAATTGAGATTCATTCAACTAAGCTTCAATCGCTTAATCATGATTACAAGGAATATGTTGAATATCTCATAGCAAATAATATTATAGCGACGGATAATCATTACATAATTGGTTCAAAGTCTAAGGGATACTATTTTGTTAATCTCAAGCCTAGTTTAGAGGAACCATTAGAAGAAATACAAGTTGCGGATACGGTAATAAAAGACAAATTAGGATCGCAATTTTATTGGGAGTTTATTACAAAACACGAAACAAAGCACTACGGCCATTTGACTAAGTGGTTCAACGAGGACCTCAAGATTGATTATAAACCTGCCCTAAAGAAGCTAGATAAAGTGTTCTGTAAAGCAAGGCAACCTAAGGTCTATTCTAAGGAAGAGATAGAGGGCGAAAGTATAAAGAAGTTCAAGAACTTAATAGCAATCAATAATATACACAAACAATCATTCTTTTGTAGCGTAGACTTTAACATTGGTCGGTTCCATTCAAACCTATCTACCCTTAACAAGAAACTAAGGCCATTCATTACTTATAAGGGTAAAAACCTAGTAAATGTTGATGTAAGGAACTCTCAACCCCTTCTAAGCACCGTAATATTAAAGAAAGAGTTTTGGACTAGAGAGCATAGTGGGATGAACATTTACAGATTTCCGAGCGCACTAAACCTTTTGTCTGGTTCTCCTATTGATAGCTATGCTGTCAAATCATTCAGTTTGGATCATTTAGAAGAGTTAGATGTTGTCTTCAAGGATGCAGAAACAGTTATTATGTTAGTAACTTTTTTGCTCGAAAAGTACTCTGATTCATTCTCAGAGTGGATTATTGCTGCAGAGTCTGGAAAATTTTATGAAGCAATTTTCAAGAAAATTCATCCAGGCGAAACATTTAGGAAGGATGAGGTTAAAGTGGCCATGTTAAAATTCTTCTTCTCTGAGAATAAGCATACGTCAAAGGATAAAAAGTTGATCATGGATGCATTCCCCGAGGTTACAAAGGTGTTTGAAAGGTTAAAGCAAAAGGATCACGTTACACTATCTCACATCTTGCAGCGGCTAGAAAGCACCTTGATGATTGAATTCGTTTCAAGGAGAATTGCAGCAGATAAACCCGATTTGCCATTCTTTACAATACACGACAGTATTGCAACATTCGAAGAGGAAGTTGAGTATGTAACTACGGTTATTGAAGAAGCTTTTGATAGCCTACTCGGAATTAGGGTTGAATTGGGTGTTGAAAAATGGAGTGCCTAAGTTTGGTCTCCGAGTTTTGATTAAACGCCAATAAGTAGTATTTTAGAAATAGTAATTAGGTCACACAAACAGGTCACAAAAAGTAGTTGATGCGCGTGTTGATTAAGATGGAATAGTGAAAAGTGTTTGATTTGAGCACATGGTGCGATTCGCAGAATCGTTACTGTTAATCATGGGGTCCCTGGTTCGAGCCCAGGAGAGGGAGCAAGCCGATCAGAAATGATCGGCTTTTTTGTTAATTAGATCACCTCATTTGGTTGCATCTTTTTTAGTAGATTTGCGTATGCCTGTTAAAGATTTACTGAAACAAGATTCTAAAATTCAAATTAAAGCGACCCTGCGCGTCTTTAATGGCGAGGACAAGCTATTCGGACCCGGTAAGTTAGAATTACTCCAATTCATACAAGAAACAGGTTCTATCAGCCAAGCCGCAAAACAGATGGGCTTGTCTTACAAGAAGGCCTGGGATATGGTTAATTCACTCAATCAACTTTGTAAAAGTCCCATTGTTCAAGCTCAAACAGGTGGAGCAAAAGGCGGGAAAACGGTTTTGACTCCCGAAGGCTTAGAACTAATGGAAGCTTTTCGTGTGTTACAAAAGAACTTTCAGCAATTTTTGGAGGAACAAATGCCGATATTTTTGGGTAGATAGACAGACCGTTGTATATTTGAATATATAACGAAATTATGCGGGTTTTTCTTTTCCTTTTTTGCTTCCCCCTTTCAATCTTTGCGCAAGTAGATACTACAAGCAAATATCTTCAAGAAGTCGTTGTCAGCTCTTCGCGAATTAGTGAGCAATTACTCTATTCCCCTGTTAGTATTTTAAAATTAGGGAAACCCTATTTCCAACGTAGTGGCCAGGCCTCCTTTTTTGATGCACTAGAAAATGTTCAAGGGGTACAACTCATCACACCAAGTCTCGGATTTAAAGTGTTAAATGCACGGGGTTTTGCGAACACGACCAATGTTCGGTTCTCTCAATTAGTGGATGGAATGGATATGCAATCCCCGCATATTGGTGGCCCCATTGGAAATGTGCTAGGAACTAATGATTTGGATATAGACCAAGTGGAAATTGTGACTGGAATTGCATCCACATTGTATGGAATGAATACGGTAAATGGGTTAGCCAACTTAATGACTAAATCAGCTTTTGATTCCCCGGGGTTTTCGTTTCAACAAAAAGCGGGGTTCACAACAAATTTATATACGGAATCTACCTTGCGCTATGCTCATAAAATAGCTCCCAAATGGGCCTTAAAAATCAATGCATCCTTTGTTCAAGGGAACGATTGGGAGGCGAATAATAGGTCAGACTTGAACCCTTTGGCAAATAGTAGTACAAACTTAGTAGGGGCTGATAATCCCGGTCGGGATTTGATCAATATGTATGGAAACGAGTCTTCTAATCGCAAGACCATTACACTTCAAGGGAAATCCTATGTGGTATCCAGGACGGGATATTTAGAAAGTGATGTGGTCGATTATTCGATGAAAAACAGCAAAGGCGATTTTACGCTCGCCTATCGAGTAGCCCCTAATTCGATGCTTTCCTATACCTATCACGTAGCTTTGCTGGATAATATATATCAACGATCTAATCGATTTAGGCTACAGGATTATTTGCTTCAACAGCACGCAATTCAGTTTCAATCCGCCGCCTTTTCATTCAAAATGTATACGAATTCAGAAAATACAGGAAACTCGTATAACCTACGTTCGATGGCTGAGAATTTGGATCGCAATTTTAAATCAGATGCGGTGTGGTATGCGGATTATGCCAAAGCATTTACTACCTCCACCACCTCAGGTGCAAGCATTCCAGAAGCGTTGAATCAAGCGCGACTTGCCGCAGATTTAGGACGATACCAACCTGGAACGACTGCCTACAAAGAGGTTCTAGCTAAACTTCAGCAAATTAATAACTGGGATTTAGGAGCTGCATTAAAGGTACAAGCTCGTTTAGTTCACGCCGAAGCTCAGTGGAACGTAAGTCAAAATAAATTTCTTCAAGCGCTTAAAATGGAGCTATTACTGGGAGCAGACCGAAGAACATATCTCATCGATGCCGATGGGAACTACTTTGTTAATCCCGAAAAAGGAAACGAATCTGGGGATATTCTTTATTCTAAGACAGGGGCTTATGCGTCATTTTCGAAGAAACTTTGGGATGATAAATTGCGCTTGGGTTTTGTGTTTCGGGTTGACAAAAACGATTATTTTAACCTGACATCAAATCCTCGCTTGACGGCAGTTTTTGCTCCAAATATTTTTCATAGTGTACGTGTAGGTTACCAGGAAGGCTACCGTTTTCCAAGTATTTTTGAGGCTTATTCTAATATAAATAGCGGTGGTGTAAAGCGCGTAGGAGGACTTCCAGTTATGTCTTCGGGGGTGTTTGAAAACTCATATTTAGCCACGTCCATAACGGCATTTCAAGCCGCTGTTTTAACTGATGCCAATAAAAATGGGGTCACTAAATCTTTGGCCATTTTAAAGAACAAAGGACTGTTAATCAAGAATCCATATACCTATATCGAACCCGAACATATTCAATCGGTTGAAGGCGGATACCGCGGAGTGCTTTTCGGAAATCGTTTGATGATTGATGCGGATTTTTACTTTAACCAATACAAGTCTTTCATTGCTCAAACCAATGTAAATGTCCATAAAACATCGGTGTTGGATTCTATTCCCTATGTGCTAAATGATAAAAATGGTCAGTCTCCTTACCGGGTTTGGACCAATTCAAAATCAGAAGTAAAAACCTATGGCGTATCTTTCGGATTTAATTATCGGATGAACGCATCTTTAATATTAACAGGAAATGCGACCTACTCCAAACTCAATAAATCAGAAAACGATGATGGATTAGAAGACGGATTTAACACGCCAGATTGGGTGTTTAATGTGGGGATGTCTTCCATAAAAATAACCAAAAATTGGGGTGCCGGCATTAATTACCGTTGGCAAAACACCTATTACTGGCAATCCTTTTTAGTAAATGATTGGGTACCAGCCTTTAGTAGTTTGGATGCACAAGTACAGTGCCGGCTCACTTCCATTCCCGTATCCGTTAAATTAAGCGGCACCAATTTGTTGAATCAAAAATACTATTCATTCGTAGGCGGACCACAGATTGGCGGGATGTATATGCTTACCTTATTGTTGAATAATTAGTTTTTGGCGTACATTTTGAATGAAAAATGGCTGCAACATTTCACCTAGTAAGGGAGCACAAGTGCACAAGGCGTCCGTCAATCGACGGACGCCTTTTTTGTTGTCTATCAGTGAGTTAAGTTTTGCATCTTTTAATCAGACACTTAAACTAAAAATATTTTAAGGTTTGAAATTTTTAGTTTTCTCTTTTATCCAGTTAACAGCAATTTCTACAGGGGATTTGTCATCAGTAAATGGAGTATTGTGTCCTAAATTAGAGAATAAAGTATATTCGAATGGTTTTCCTTCTGATTTAAGGGTATTGATTTGTTCGATACATAATTTTACAGGAATCTGAATATCTTTTTCCCCAAATAGCCAAAGTGATGGCGCCGAAATATTTCTTAAAGCAACCTTTGGGTCAGTACTGATAAATTGATAACGGTCTGAATCGTTTTTGATATGGTTTCGAGCGTCTTCTTCAGTATGGTTTACCCAAAAATTAGTATTCCCGTTGGTATAAAACTGAAACCTAAGTTGTTCAAGGGAAGTGATTGTAGGGCAACTAAATAAAACCATAAAATTCACAAGTGGATTATTATTTGCTGCAATAGGAATAATCCATCCAGCTTGACTGAAACCTAGAAGTCCTATTGGCGTACCATTACTATAATTTTTTATTTTATTCAATGCAGCACGTGCGTCTTTGGCTAATAAATTGATATTAAGGGAATCAACATTATTTGTTCCAACCTCTGGGCCAGCATAAACTCCTCCAGATTTACCAACCCCTCGTTTATCATAGGTTAGTACTGAAATTCCATTATTTGCAAGTAACTCAGCGAATTCAGTCATTCTAGTTTCTTGGCCCGAACCGTGTACAACTACAACTGAGGCGTAAGCGTTTTTAGGTCTATATATAGTTCCTGCAAGATTAGCTCCTTCACTATTGATTATAATATCTTGCTTTATAACAGGGTTAAATTTTTGGGCAAAACCTTGATTAACAATGACCGTCTGTATGAGTAATAAAAAGATAACTTTCATCATACCTCAAAGGTAGCTAATTTCATTTTGGTACGACAAAGCATTCACTTTCTGCAACTTTTCCATTTTCAATACCTCGTTTTTCGTGAATTTACAACCCTAAATCACTGGGTTGAGGTGAAATGTGTTTTATCGTATCATTTGGCAGGTTTAATTTTGGATTTTGTGGTTCGAGGTCAGTAGCTGGTTTCGTGTTTAATGGACATATTTCATTAGGGGTTTTGCCTGTGAATTTCTGTTTTTGCCAAGAGTTGGTTTTAATCGGTATTTTTTGTTGGCGAATAATATGTAAATTTCGATCCAAACGAACCGAGAAATGAATCACGATGGTGTACCCCAATTGGGGTATTTTGTATATGAAGTATGTAACGCTAAACTAAATTTTAGATGAAAAAAGTCTTATTCCTTATTGGGTGTATTATTGCCCAATTCTCAGCAAATGCTGATGTTCAATTACCTGCTATCATTGGTGACCACATGGTTTTGCAACAAAAAAGTAAAGTGAAATTATGGGGATGGACAACGAATCCCAATGAAACAGTTCAGGTAAAAGTTTCTTGGGACACAACACATTACAAAGTCAATGCAAAATATGGTCACTGGATGTTAGACGTAAACACTCCAGCGGCTTCCGAAAATCAAAGCATCAGCGTTTCTGGCGCGAATAATACCATTCAAATCTCAGATGTACTCATCGGCGAAGTTTGGTTATTTTCAGGACAAAGCAATATGGAATGGAGTGGTGATCAAAATTTGCAAGAAACGTTGGATGAAATGCCCCATGCATCGAATAAGCGTATTCGGTTCTTTTATATTCCAAAAGCGACTGCAGATTTTCCCCAAGAAGATGTTCGGGCAAAATGGGTAGTTTGTAATCCTGAAGCGATGAAATCATTTTCTGCTATCGGATATTTTTTTGGTAAAAAACTCAACGAAAAATTAGGCGTACCGATGGGTTTGATTAATTCGAATTGGGGCGGAACTCCAGCAGAGGTTTGGGTTCCCCAAGATAAGGTTATAAGTAATCCAACTTTGGCCAATGCAGCTAAGAAATTACAAACCTATGAATGGTGGTCTAGCCGTGCAGGTGACAATTACAATGCCATGATTGCACCTATATTGAATTATCAAATTGCAGGAGTATTATGGTACCAAGGGGAAAGTAATGTAAGTCAGTATTCCACGTACACGGAATTAATGAATGAATTAATTCTTTCTTGGAGAGCAGGATTCAAGAAAAACGTTCCTTTTTACTTTGCACAAATTGCTCCATTTGATAAATATCCAAGTAATTTTGGTGCTAAATTAAGAGAAGCTCAAACAAAAAATTTAGCCCTTGAAAATACGGCAATGGTTGTTTTGACTGATTTAGTACCAGATGTTAGCAATATCCATCCTACTCAAAAAATTGAAGTAGCAAATCGTTTTGCCAATTTAGCGTTGGTTAAAAATTATGGACAGGATGTTGGCCCTATTTTTTATCCCAAATATGATCGTTTAAAAATCGAAAAAAATAAAATCAGAATTTATTTCCGAGAAATAGGAAGTAAGTTAGTTACGAAAGATGGAGCAGAACCTAGTCATTTAATGATTGCCGGGGAAGATCAGAAATTTTATCCTGCAAAAGGAAAAATTGACGGAACCACCTTGGTCGTTTCTTCAGATGAAGTACCCAATCCCGTAGCTGTACGATTTGCTTTTAATAATACCGACATGCCTAATTTATTTACCAAAGAAGGCTTACCTGTTAATTTATTCAGAACCGATAATTGGGATAACTAATTTCATTCCGGAATGACAAAATGTTTTCAATTTGAACAAAGAAATTGGCATCATCGTTCACCTAGTAAGGGAGCACAAATCAAAAAGAGGTCATTTCGACCTCTTTTTTTGTTTAAAAATTACCACAACTTTCTTCAAAGAGATCTTTTTGTGGTTGCAGCTTTCCCATTTTAAAAACCTTATTTTTCGTATAAGTTGCAACCATACATCAAAAGACTGAGGATAAATAGTTTTTTTGACTTTAAAGAGAGGTTTTAATCTTGGATTTTATGATGCGAGGTCATCAGTAAAGGGCGAATCAGTTTCGGTTATACGACGTCAAACTAAAGTGCAAACTCCCTTTAACGGCGTTTGGTATTTTTGTGAATTAATAATTTCTTTTTTCTGTGTTGTGTACTCAACACTTGCCATTCGCGAAGAATTACGCATTATTATAGGAAAAGGCAATCGAATATGATGCGGGAGGTGCGTATATAAATTTGTTCCTAAAACCGTAAAGGGGGACAACGCAGGTTGGATTGTTAGAAATAAATATGCGTAATTTATTTCTGAAAAAAGGCCCTCATCAACCCAAAATTCATTCTATTATTTGCACCTGCGGTAAGCATTTTCGCTTGTACTAAAAAAGAGGACGCCGCCGCGGCGCTATATTCTAGCTCATAAATTTCGAACAGATTGCAGTGGAGACAAGAACCCACTTTAAAAAACGGGGCGTAACCGAAAAGCCTTATGAGTAGGAAAAAAATAAACGCTATTACCTATGAAAAAACTAATTATCACCACTTGCTTACTAATGAGTGTGTTCTTTTCATTTGCTCAAACAAGTGCAAAGCAAACATTTTATTTAGTCAACTATTACAAGTCCGATCGAGGTAAAACGGCAGAGTACATTAGCCTTATTAAGTCCTACGCCTCCAAGATTTGGAAGGAAAAAATCAAACAAGGCGATGTTGCGAGCTATACGCTTTACAGCGTATTGACTAGTTCAGGGGATCCGAACTATGATTTAGTTTCTATTCAATCAGCTAGTTCCATCAATGATTTTTCAAAAACGAATACGGCAGACTTTATGAAAAAAGCCTTTCCTGGGATGGATGAAAAAACCTTAACGGGCATGGCCAATATGTATACGTCCTTGCGCGTACCTGTAAAAACAGAAATATATTCGAATGTTGCTGCATTGCGAGGTGAAGGAGATTACATGGAGGTTAATTTCATGAAATCACTTCCAGGAAAAGAAGCAGAATACGTTAGACAAGAAAAGGAAGTTTATCAGCCCATTCACCAAGAGTTTATTAAAAATGGGAATCGAACAGCTTGGTATTTTAATCGACTAATTGTGCCATTGGCTGAAGGATCAGAATACAATTATGTAACGGGAAACCTATTTAAAGATTGGGATAAATCTTATAGTATAACTGTGGATGAGTATTTGTCGACGTTTAAAAAACTATTTCCTAAAACCGCTGTACCAGAGACCGCAAGAACCATGGTAAGAACGGATGTTTGGAAAGTAGAAGTACGTGAAAAATAAATAGTTAACAATCTAAAAATATTCAAATGAAAAAGATCTTATCATTACTAGCGATCGTACTTATTGCGATCAATGTCGCGCAAGCGCAACGTGTTTTTTCGATACATTCTGTACGCGTTGAAGGGAACATTCAAAATTTTGAAAAAGCCCAGAAGTTGCAATCCAAAGCTGCACAAGCATCAGTTAATTCTGGAGATATGTCGAGCTGGATTCTTTTACAAGTTGTTCAAATGGATGGCGTTGATGATGAAAATGGGTTTAATTATGTTTTTGTTCAAAGTGCGGATAACATCGATCAATTATTAGATCCCAAATTTGCTTGGTGGAATAATATACCAAAAGTTCTTAGCAAAGCAGAACAAGATGACCTAGCGCTTCTTAATACCTCATTCAAATGGACAAAAGATGAGCGAAATGTTTTCGTGACAGAAGATGATTTACAAGGAGGAGGAGAATATGTCCAATTTAATTTTGGTCGGCCAGCGAATACTACTGGTTTTATTTCAGAAAATAAAACACTTTGGAAGCCATTCTTTAAAGCCAACATGGCCAAATTAAATATGGGCGGTTGGGGAATTGCGAGACGCTTAACCTCAGGTACTAGCTTAGGAAGTAACAATATTATGACTTGGGATGTATTTAAGTCAATGAACGATTTAATGAAATACAGAATTGGTTTTGCCTTACCTAAGGATTTGGTGGACAAGTCTAAAATGGCTCAATATGATCCGAATGGATTTTCCCAGCAACAAATATTGAAGGTCTTAGCCTATACATCGGCACCTGCAAAATAATCTCAAAGGCCCCTAGAAATAGGGGCCTTTTTTTATCCTATATTTCAACAAACAAACTCGTAACGCTAACTATCATTTTAAGCCTTTGCGCACCGCTTTAGCATGTACTTAGCGCATGTTCCTTTCAAATTTCGATCCAACATTCCACGTGTTTAGGGAGCATGTTGTTTAACAATGGTCAGCTTTTTGTTTATTGGAGTGAAACACATGGCTGATTCGATATCCCTGAACATAGATAAAATATTTATATCTTTATTTCCGGAATTTCGAAAATTATGGCAAATCAAATCTTCATTAATCTCGCAGTAAAAGACCCGAATAAATCCATGGCTTTTTACACGGCTTTGGGCTTCAAGAATAATCCCCAATTCTCTGACGAAAATGGCAAATGCATGGTTTGGTCAGATACTATTTTTCTGATGATCCTTTCGCATGAGAAGTTCGCTAGTTTTACGAAAAAGCCTATTGCCGACACGAAATCATTCATAGCTGCATTGCTTTCCTTGTCCATGGATAGCATAGAGGAAGTCAACCAAGTTGTGGATAGTGGCTTAAGCGCAGGTGGTATTGAACCTAACGAGATGCGCGATTACGGCTTTATGGTGCAACGCACGATTGAGGATTTCGATGGACATACCTGGGAAATATTTCACATGGATATGTCGAAATTGCCGGCATAGGGTTCATCGGGATATCTAGCTAAGGACTATTTAAATCCTTCCGGATCCGGACAGTTTTGAGCATAATAGTCCACATCGCGCAGCGAACAAACACCTGGATAATCTCCCATAAATCCCTGCATATCACGGATCAATTGGAAATGCAAATGCGGCGGCCAGTCCCCATTTTCTTCAGGTTTTCCGAGGTGGCAAAGCTGTTGGCCAGCGGTAATATGTGTGCCCACCTCCAGCTGCGCTAAATCAGAACTTGCTAAATGACCATATAAACTGTAGATATTTTCTGCCGGGTGGTATAATACGATCGTTGGCCCATAATTCCCAGAGCCCGCATTGACCTGAAAACTATGCACCTCCCCTGCCAAGGGAGCAAATACCTGCGTGCCTGCGTCGGCCCAAAAATCCATGCCCAAGTGGATATTTCGGAAATCGGCGGAGGCTGTCGCAAAGTTCTCATGGGACTCGTAGATAACACGATGCTCCAAATACCCTCCAAAGCCAATTTTGCCAGCTAATTTCGCGTTGATATATTCACAGAAGGCGGATGTGTTCCCATAAATGGAGGAATTCAATTCCGTATTCGTGGCGCTGAGATCCAGCGCAATACTGTTGAAGGAGGTTAAAGGTTCGGGAAAGAGTCGATGAATCATGTTTATTATTCTGCCTTTGCCGCCACTAAAAACTTATTCACATCCAACCAATGGATAAACGCATCAAACCATTTGTTGCTCGTCCGATTCGGGTTGCCTAAGCCAAAACCGTGTCCACCATTTTGGTATAAATGAAATTCAACCGGTCGGCCAGCTTTAAACCACGAATCAATCACGCCAAATTGTGCATTGAATAAAAAGTCGTCTGAAGCGATTGCGCTGAACATAGGAGGCGCATCTTTAGGCACTTTTACTGCGCCCATGCCCCCATAGATCGGACCAATAAATGCCAATTTCATGGTTTGTGAATTCAACGTTGCATGCATCGTTAAACCAGCACCCGCGGAGAATCCAATCATCCCGATTCGCTTCGTATCGACGCCCCACGCGGCAGCGTTTTTGACAATCATTGCATAGGCAGCCTCGGCATCTTGCAACTGATTCGACAGATCCATTTGTGCCATGGGATTCGTATTTTTTGCAGCGCTATCCGTTTTTACGGGAGCAGGCCGTGGTCTGTTCATCCACGCCGTAAAATCTTCGAGTTTTTCGGGCGTAGGGAATAGTCGGTATTTTAACACAAAGGCAGTAATTCCTTTTTTGGCAAGTGCTTCTGCTACCTCCCAACCTTCATTTCCCATGGATAGCCAGCGGTATCCCCCGCCGGGAGCAACGATGACAACTGATCCATTTGCCTTTCCTTTTTCAGGAAAGAAGGGAGTTAAGGTCGCCGACGAAATATTGCGTGCCATCGGATCGCCCCACTGACGAAACCAAGTTTCGGGTGCTGGCTGGTCTTTCACCAATCCGGTATTCAAGGGTATTGCATTCGGTTCTTTAGGAGTTTCTAGGGGATAAATCGTTCCATCTTGGGCAATAGTTTGGAAAGCAAGACAAGTAAAAATCGCAACGAGTATTTTTTTCATCCGTTTTTAGGTTTAGTGTTTCAAGTTAAATAAATATTTAGGCTTTTTGTGTCATTCATTAGGGGGTATTCGTTGCTTCCTTGGAAAACAGTTAACACTGTTCGTATTTTTGCCTACGAATAATGCACATGTCGCCTAAATGATATCTTAAAATGTCTAAAATTGGCTTTTAGCCATTTCGCCTTTCTTGTATCGGTTTATAGAAAGCGGTATATTGGCCTATTAATCGGACTAACGGATCATGAAAACAATAATGTACGCCTTATTTTTATCGCTTGCAGGCATAAGCGGATTGTTTTACACACATCCCGAAAAGCTAAACAAGCCGACGACCGATACGGAAAACAAAGCCGTTTTGAAAAACTGGCAGGCATCTCCGGATGGGATTAAATTCAATCAATGGCAAGCTTCCCCGACAGGCAAAAAAGTGCATGCGGGGGCGGTAAAAATTAATCGGGCGATTCGAGGAAATGCCTCCATGGCGGGTGTCGTTACTTCGCTCAGTTTGCCTAAAGGTTCACGCGTCGGATATGGTTTTATGGTCAAGATCGATGGGGCTGAATATATGCTCGCTTTTGGCGAAGAGGCTGAGAAGGAATTCGATGGATTACGTAGTCTGCAAGTGAATGACAAAATCATCATCAAGAGCCATCATGTTTCTAAGGCTCCCAAGTACGCCTATCCCATTTTGTCGGCGAGCTATATAACCAAAGATCAAAAATTCATTTTCAAACGCAAAGCCAATCAAGGGGGTTGTTAATCCTGCTTGATTTTTACGTACAACATACCCATGCAAGACATACTCAAAAAACTCCGCTTCAAAGGTGAAGGTGTTGTTATCAATGCCCCTGCAGGCCTGGCGGAGGCCTTCGTCAGTCTTGGTTTCATATCCGAGTTTAATCAAGCCAAAAGCACAAATACGCTTGTTTTTCTTTCGAATAGTGAAGGCTTATTGCGTTTTTTGACGAACGAATTAATTCACATTGAATCCGATAGTGTTTTCTGGATTGCTTATCCGAAAGGGACATCTAACTGGAAGTCGGACATCAACCGGGATAGCATCCGAATGACTGTCGAGGAATTTGGCTTATCAACTGTAACAGCTATTTCCATCGATGAAACTTGGAGTGCGCTGCGTTTTCGTCCCATCGAACAAGTGGGGAAATAATCATTTTACTTAGACCTTATGATCAAATTCGCTTACACAATTCTATATGTTGAAGACGTTTCGAAAACCGTTCAATTTTATGAGCAGGCGTTCGGATTCATAACCAAGTTTATCACACCCGATAATTCTTATGGCGAAGTTATTTCCGGGGAGACTACCTTATCCTTCGCTTCCAAAACATTAGCGGGCTCTAATTTATCCGATGGATTTATCGAGAGTAAAATTCAAGAAAAGCCACTGGGGATTGAAATTGGGTTTACAACGGATGATGTTCCTGCGACCATGAAACAGGCCATTGAGTCGGGTGCAATTTTGTGTGAAGCACCCAAAGAAAAACCCTGGGGGCAAATTGTTGGATATGTCCGCGATTTGGATGGATTTTTGATTGAGATTTGTACACCTATGGCATAGCTTTGCGGCTTGCAAAACACAATAGAAAACGTAAAAGAAGATGAATGATAATGAGAAATTAAATGATGTTTGGACTGCGCGATGGAATGAAAGATATAGTCAAGAACAATTCGCCTATGGTGAAGACCCTAATCAGTATTTTAAAGAGGTATTAGAAAAACTACCCATAGGGAAGATTCTCTTTCCAGCAGAAGGCGAAGGACGAAATGCCGTTTATGCCGCACAATTAGGTTGGGATGTTTCCGCATTTGATATTAGCCAGGAAGGAAAAAACAAAGCCATTCAGCTAGCTGAAAAAAAGGGTGTAACAATTGATTATCAGGTTGGGCCTTTGGAAGACTTGCATTTTGAATCTGAGCAATTTGATGCCATTGCGTTAATTTACGCCCATTTTCCGGCGAACATTAAATCTGCCTACCACCAAAAATTGAATAGCCTTCTGAAAAAAGGAGGGACTATTATTTTTGAATCCTTTAGTAAAAAACATTTGGCTTATGTAATGGCAAATGAAAAAGTTGGGGGGCCGAAAGACATCGATAGCTTATTTTCCATCGATGAAATTAAAGCCGATTTTCCTCAATATACGATCATTGAATTAGTCGAGCAAGACATCGAATTATGCGAAGGATTATACCATAATGGAACGGGTTCTGTGATTCGATTTGTGGGAGAAAAACAATAAATTCGAAAAATGTGATGGAGGAACTCATGAATTTGCGACTTGCAACCCCCGAAGACTTAGATACAATTTGGAATATTCTACAAGATGCTATAGCACAACGGAAAAAAGATGGGAGCGAGCAATGGCAACATGGCTATCCGAATAAGCAAATTGTTGAGGCAGATATTCAAGACTCACACGGGTATGTATTGATAAAGGAAAATCAAATAATAGCCTATGCTGCCATCGTATTTGGAATTGAGCCCGCCTACAATGATATTAAAGGTCAATGGCTTTCTCAGGATGAATATGTTGTCGTACATCGGGTTGCGACGGCAGAATCCTATAAAGGGCATGGTGTTGCCACCCTCTTGTTTCAATTTATTGAAAGGCTTAGTATTGGCAAAGGCGTTTTTAGCGTTAAAGTGGATACCAATTTTGACAATTACCCCATGTTGCGAATACTAGAAAAACTACATTATACACATTGCGGAGAAATCATTTTTGGGGGAGCCCCAAGAATGGCATTTGAAAAATTATTAACATGAAATACGTTTTAAAACTAGAGGCTTTAGGCTTATTGCTTTTATTTTCAGCTCTTTATTTTCATTTCTACCCAGGAAGCTGGGGCATTTATTTAGCCTTATTTTTTGTCCCGGACGTTTCCTTTATACTCTTTGTCATCACCAAGAAATTGGGAGCAATTGCTTATAATGTATGTCATCATCAAGGGCTTTTGGCGATCGTTTTTATGGTAGGTTTTGCCATTCATAACGATCTCCTCATCAAAATAGGTTTGGTCTTTTTGGCACATTCAAGCTTCGACCGTGTTGCGGGTTATGGGCTGAAATACCTCGATAATTTTGACCACACGCACCTAGGGTGGATTGGGAAAAGCAAACACCTGAATAAGGAAAAGCATTAGTGCCTTTAAAGGCTATTCGCTTTACCCAATTAACGCGTAGTCACTTGATTGACCACTAGGTTTTCATGGTGTTTCACATGATAAATCGTGAAAAATAGCATTTCACGTAAGGTTAGCTTCCCCAACAAGGGATGTGGTAAAATGTATTGATCAAGGTCTTCTTCTGAAAACTTTTCAATCGACATGCATAATTGTGCGACTACGTTTTCTAGTTTCGATGTTAATTTTTGGCCTTTTTCGGGGTCTACGTTTTTGGGAATAAATGGCCCTGTTGCCTTACTGCCATTGGCTAATTTGGTATGATAACGTTGTATCAAATCATCGTAACGTCTGCTTTGTCTGTTGGCCTTCCCCCATATAAGTTTCATGAGAAACTTTGGAAAACGAAAGGCTAAATTGACAGGTTTGACGGAAAAGTAGATGTGCTCCAACTGCTGTCCAGCCGTCCATTTTTCATTTGGGCTATACATGAATGCTTCGTTTGAAAGCTGATGGATAGAGCTTATAAACGCTTGGTGATTTTCAGTAAGCCTTTTAATGATCGCTTGTTTATCCATCATGTTATTTGATTATTCCGGAACCTATGGTTGGCTTAAAAATGCTTTCGAATAGTTAATTTTCAGCGCATCCATCGCAGGCAAATGTCCCGTCAAACGCTTTTTGAAATCTGCGTAATTTTTGGATTCTTTGGCCGACCAGGATACTTCTGAAAGCGCCAATGCCCGCGGATAAGTCATGTATTCCGCATATTTGATATTGCTAATGTATTCCGTCCACACATTGGCTTGAATCCCGACCACATGCTTCGCTTCTTCAGCTGTTAACTCGGGAAGGTTTGGCTCAAACGAATAACTTTTGCTTAATGGCAACAAACCGCCGATGGCAAGAGGCTCCGTTTTTGGATCCGCTTGGTAATAATCTAAATAGAAATACGAATTCGGCGACATCACAACGTCGTGGTTTTGCTTCGCTGCTTCGACCCCGCCTTTTGTTCCGCGCCAAGACATGACCATCGCATTTGGGGAAAGACCACCTTCTAAGATTTCATCCCAACCCAATAATTTTTTGCCTTTAGAGGTGACAAATTTATCAATCCGACGAATGAAATAACTCTGTAATTCATGCTCATCTTTTAGGCCAAGTTTTTTAATTAAGTCTTGGCAGAACTTGCTCTCTTTCCATTGCGTTTTCGGACACTCATCCCCACCGATGTGGATATATTGACTTGGAAAAAGAGCCATCACTTCCGTCAGCACATCTTCCAAAAATGTAAACGTTTCTTCGCGTGGAAACAATACATCTTCCGAAACACCCCACTTCGTTTTGACCTTATAGAGTTTATCGCTATTAGCTCCAAATTGTGGATAAGCCGCCAATACCGCTTGCGAATGTCCCGGCATCTCGATCTCAGGAATTACATCAATGTATTTTTTCGCCGCATAAGCAACGATGTCTTTCACCTCTTGCTGCGTATAAAATCCACCATGCGGCTTGCCATCATATTGTTGGTCTTTGTAATGCCCCAGCATGCTCTCCTTGCGAACAGAGGAAATGGATGTCAACAAAGGGTATTTTTTGATTTCGATGCGCCAGCCTTGATCCTCTGTTAAATGCCAATGAAAGGTATTCATTTTGTAAATCGCCATTAAGTCGATGAAACGTTTCACCGATTCCACAGGATAATAATAACGACCTACGTCAAGCATCAAACCACGGTAAGAAAACCGGGGCTCATCCTTGATCAACACATTGGATATGGAAATACTTCCTGCGATAGGTGTTCCGGCATAGATTTGCGCAGGCATTAATTGAAGTAAAGTTTGCAAGGCATAAAATGCCCCCTTTCCTGTTTTCGCCTGAATGTCGATTCTCTTCGAACTAATTTGAAGCGTGTAAGCCTCTTCGCCTAAGGAGCTATTTTGCGAAAATTGAATCGAGCCAGATTTCGATGCTTTTGCGCTGATCGGGAAAGTACTCGCTCGTTGTAAATATTCTTGAAGTAAATTGGCCACCGGTGCAAATTCAGCATTTGAAAAGCCGATACTCGTTGACTTTTTGACTATAAATTGGCCCTTAGCAGATACGACTTCTTTGGGTAATGGAATCAGGTTGTAGGTGTTTTGTGCCATGCCAGCGAAGGCTACAAACAGGAGTAGTGCGACAATTTTCATAAGGTTTTCAATAGGTTATTTTTGACAATTTAATCATAAAAATTAACATCTTTTTCATGTGCGCTCATCATATTCCACCATCCATTCTATCCCGTATTTATCCCGGAATGTGCCTAAATGCGTTCCCCATGGGCCTTCATCTAAAGGCATTTCGACCGTACCACCGGCCGACAGGCCATCGAATATGGCCTCGGCTTCTTCTTTTGAATCTGCGCTAATCGTAATCTTACTGCGGTTCTCCTCTTCATTAACCACCCCTAAAAAATTAGGGACATCACTTCCGGATAATTGGGTCGATGCTCCGATAGGCAAACGAACCAACATGATTTTGTTTTGCTCTTCCTCTGGGAATGAGAATTCAGGACTATTCAAATCGCTGAATCGCATCAGGCGTGTAAATTCCCCACCGAAAACCGAGCGGTAAAACTCAAATGCTTCCTCCGTGTTTCCGTTAAAATGAATGTGTGGGTGAATACTTGCCATGCTTATAAATTGAGTTTTTTCTTTTCTTTTATTGCGTAATCTACCGCCCGAGCGGTTAAGGCCATGTAGGTCAGTGATGGGTTTTGTGTGGAGGTCGACGTCATGCATGAGCCATCCGTTACAAATACATTTTGACAATGATGCATTTGGTTGAATGCATTCAACATCGAGGTCTTCGGATCGCGACCCATGCGCACACCACCCATTTCATGGTTCTCGTTGCCAGGTAATCGTTTGGTATCGATGGGTTGAATGTTGTGAAAGCCGGCGGCCGTATACATTTCCGTAAATTGCTGGTGAAAATCTTTCAACATCTTCTCATCATTGTCGTCATATCCAATCGAAACCCGTAGCTGAGGAAGCCCATATTTATCTTTTAGCTTCGCATCTAATCGAACCGTTGAATGTGCTTTAGGTATCGTCTCTCCCATCATACCCACATTGATGTGCCAGTTGCCTAATTTTGGGTTTAATAGCGCATGCTTTAAGGATTCGCCTACAAGGTCTTTGGCATTTTCCACGACCCGACTGGCCGTTAAGTTACTGGCATAGCCACGCAGAAAATCGGTTTCCTGTTTGTACACGTTTCGAAAGCGCGGGATATAGCCGGACGTCGGCCGTTTACCTCCCGTCGTCTTATCTAATTCCCCATCGTATTCCGCCGTGATTCGTCCGCGGTAACTGTGGAAGGCCATGTGAGTTCCAAGAATTCCGGAATCATTCCCGAGGCCATTCGGGAAGCGCGACGAAGTAGAATTCAATAAGATTAAATTGGTTGCCAATGGCGATGCGTTCACAAAGATGATCGATGCATAATACTCCTCCATTTCATGCGTCAGCGCATTGACTACCCGAACCCCCGTAGCTTTATTTTTTTGCTCATCGTAGATAATTGAATGAACAACGGAGTGTGGCTTTAAGGTCAAATTTCCTGTTTGGTAGGCAGCCGGCAAGGTCGCCGAATTACTGCTGAAATAACCACCATACGGGCATCCGCGTTCGCAAAGTGTTCTGCTTTGGCATTGGCTTCGGCCCACGGTTTGATGTATTTTATCCGCCTGACTTAAGTTGGCCGTTCGCGCACTAATCACATGACGATCTGGGTACCGACTTTTGACTACTTGGCCAAAGTGTTTCTCCACACAATTCAATTCATAGGGCTTTAAAAATTCCCCATCCGGCAAGGTTTCCAAGCCATCCTTGTTGCCCGATATCCCCGCAAATTTTTCTACATAACTATACCATGGCGCAAGGTCTTGATAGCGAATGGGCCAGTCGACCGCAAAGCCATCTCGCGCGGGACCTGTAAAATCGAAATCACTCCAACGTTGCGTATGCCTTCCCCACAAGAGTGAGCGTCCGCCTACATGATAGGCTTGAATCCAATCGTAAGGTTTATCTTGGATGTAAGGCTGCTCGCCATCTTTGGTTAAAAAGTGGGATGTTGCTTCCGTGAAAATGAAATTCTTACTCGCTGTTTTATAGTCCTTTTTTACGTCCAAAGGAACTTGGCCGCGGTGAGGAAAATCCCAAGGATTTTGCATCGTGGTGGGATAATCGACGATGTGTTTGACGTCCCGACCGCGATCCAGGACTAAGGTTTTAAGGCCCTTTTCGGTGAGTTCTTTGGCTGACCAACCGCCGCTGATTCCCGAGCCGATGACAATTGCGTCAAATGTGTTTTTTCCTTTGCTGCTCATGACTACTTCCAAAACGATGAAAAGTTTTTCGCATAATGTGGAAAGGCAATTTCCGGTTCCTGTATTTCCATGTGCCAAAGCTTCTCCCACTCAAAACTGTAATAGCCGGTATAGCCTCCCGACTTTAATGCACGCAGCGCTTCTTTGACCGGGGCGTTTCCTTCGCCTAACAGCGTATAGGTTTCACCCTTATCGGTTAAGATGGCGTCTTTGATGTGTGTATGGTGGATGTATTTTTTCAATTTGCCATGCATATCAGCAGGCGCTTCTTTCGTCACCGACCACATATTAAAGAAGTCCCAAACGAGTCCAACGTTCACATGATTCGTTTCTTTCATGATGTGCAAGAGCATGTCACTTTGGATTACTTTTCCATGGGACTCGAGGAGTACTTTTACTCCGCTGGTTTTCGCATAATCACCGAGCACAATGAGCGATTGAATGATCGCGTCTATGGTTGCTTTTTCATCTTGATCTTTGGGCAGGTCGTTTGGAAATACACGGATAAACGGGCAGTTTAATTGTTGCGCCAAATCAATGTATTTCCTTGCGTCGTCAAGGTTATTTTGGCGTTTCTTCGGATCCAAGAAATGCATGTTAGCCGATGAACCCAAGTTGACAATGTTAATATTCGCATCCGCCACTTCCCTTCGCGTCGCAGGTAAATTTGTTGGGGAAAAGATGGGATTCGTAGGGAGGTCTAAATCACCTTTTATCCCGCGAATTTCAATACCAGAATATTGATTTGCGGCAGCGAAATGGACGGACTGTGAAAATGTCCAAGCGGGACAACCTAAGGTTGAAAAGGATAACAAGGCTTTTTTAGGGGCCGTAAAATCGAGGGCAGATAAGCCAAGAAGGCCAGAGCTTTGTTTTAAAAATTCGCGTCTATTTGACATATATCCTTGAAATTTATTTTGAGAGCCAGTGTAGGGTATTCAGCGCAAATTGTTTCCAATCGTATCCAGCAACCTGCATCCCAGCCGAAAACTTGGTTGATTTCATCATGACATACATGGCTGTAAAACCATTGCAATCCCCTAAGGCGACAATCTTGCCTTTCCCAAATTTCCCCGCCAAAGCTTGTGATTCCGCCGTGCCCGATGGAGCACTGCCGTAATACTTTTTAATGGTGGCCGATGGCGAAAGTTTGAAAAGATTCGTATATCCCTTGCCCGTTAATCCACCTCCGCCATAGGTCATGATGTTGTTAATTTGTTCTCCTGCTTTCTCGCCTTGTGTGATGGGGTGTTCCGTGTTTAAAAGTCCATTGCTTCGTGTAAATGAGAGCAAGGTTTCTTTGCTAGCCATCTCGTATTGGGTTTCATAGTTCAATGAATCAGATACAATGCCGATCGATAACTGAATCCCAAATTTGTTGAATAGCGGAGTGACTGATTTATCAATGGGTGCGTGTTCATCAAACATCAATAGCGAGCCACCTTGCGAAACCCAATCGTGTAAGGCCGTTAATTCGTCTGGGGTGAACGTAACTTCATCGGTCACTTGCGCTTTTGAACCAAACACAAAAGGCATTGCGGGAAAGATGACAAGCATTTTATAGTTTGCTAAATAGGCTTTGGTAAATTTCATTGAATCGATTTTTACCTGATATCCATCAGCCGTCGCTACATCCACCAGCGGTTTCGCTAAGCCCAAATCCACAATAAAATTGAGATGTCCTTTATCAAATAAAATAGTTGGTCCTTTGCCTTTCGCATATTTCGGATGTGCGACACGCGCGTCGAAGGGACTATCGTTAAGCATTTGACCGTTCAGCGTACTTGCAAATGCTATGCAAAGAGTCAGTAGCGCGTATTTCATGTATAATAGGTTTTATTCGATTGATCAGTAAATTAGATAAATTTTGTGATAATTTCTCAAATCGAATAATTCCGAGTCGCTACGATAGGGAGGGAATAATCCTTGGAACGGGAATGCGCCAACGTTAATCGAGTGTTACTTTTTCAAGTTCTTGATAAATTCAGACGGCGTTTGATTCATGCTTGCAATAAAAGCTTTGTTGAAATTCGACCGAGAGGTAAATCCAGATGCAAGTGCAATGGCCTCAATCGTCATGCGTCTATGTTGCCCGGATTCAATTTCGGAAACCGCATAGGCAATACGTAATTGATTTTTCCAATCATTGAAATTGGTCTTTAAATATTCGTTGAAATATGCTGATAATTGGTGTACGGGAATACCAGTTTCTTGGGTAATATTTGTCACGGAGAAACCTTTGTTCAAATAGGTTTGGTTCGTCACAAATTGTTGGATCATGACATCAATTTCGAGCAGGCGTTCTTGTGAGATTCCTGAGCTATTTTCCTGATTGGAATCTTTTTTTCGTCGTACAGGTTGGTGAACAATAAATTGTTCTCGGAAGAGCTTTTGAGGGAAAAAAAGTAGAATTAAATTTTGCCCCGCCGACAGATAACTTACCATGTTATTGATTGTCTTGAATGGCACATTGCCAAACAATGAAAATCCAAAATTAGTTATCAGCATCTTATTGATGATAAAAATAAAAGATAGGCTATTTAAGAAACCGGCAAAGAGCAATAAAAGAAACACAAAATTTTCTCCATTAAACTTTAGCGTTACAAATTCTAACTCTTTCCGTTTTTGGTAATAGGTATAACAGGTAAAAATCAGGAATATAAGATTAAAAATTGGTCTTGCTAGCGACTGGTAGTAATAAGGAATGAAAAGTAATTTTATGTGATATAGTGCTTCTGAGTTTACTAATACCTCCTTCGCAAGGACAAGTTTTTCAGAAAAGGGCAGGAATAAGTAGGGTAAGATATTCAGTAATACCACACCAAAAGGCACAAAATAAATCAAATAGCGCGTCTTAAATCTAAAATCCTTTTGGTGACTAATGATGTATAAGTGCAGAAAAGGAATCGTAAGGAAATAAAAGGGCGTAAAATGGACAGAATAAATGGCCGCTAAATTGACGTCCTCATTTTCGAAAATGATGAAATAAACGAGGGAGTATAAATTGATAAATAGAAAATAAGCGGCAAGATAAACGTTAATGCTTTTTCTGACGGATGAAAAAATTAAGATGATTCCAGCAAAAATAAATCCTAAAAGGGAAACGTTTAAAAGCATATATTCATTGTTGGGGATGATTCAAAAGCGAACCATTTAGCCATATATTTAGAACCTTTGAGCTTATTTGAAATCTACCCTTAGAAGGGGATAATAGCCATTTTTTACTTAAAGCGACAAAAAATAATTTGTCAAATATGTAAAAATTTATTTTCAAATTGTTTAAATAAAATAAAATAAAATAAAATAAAATAAAATAAAATAAAATAAAATACTCATTTAGGCCTAAAAAGAAGATAAAATATATGAAAGAAGATAAAAAACACCGGGTAGGCGTGGGCA
>CANGCD010000007.1 GCA_947452215.1 Cytophagaceae bacterium
AAAGTATATGTTTGAAACTGGGAAATACGAAAAAATCATTCGATTCTTGTACCGATTTTTCATAGGTTCAACCTTGGGAATCGTCTTACTGATTGTTGCGGTCAACTACAATTTTCTGTGGTTATTCGGCGGCATGCCAAGTTTGCAGGAATTAGAAAATCCCAAAAGCCAAGTGGCATCATTGATCATTTCGGAAGATGGGCAGGAAATAGGGAAATACTTTCGGGAGAATCGAAATCCATTAGAATTTGAGGAATTACCAGACAACATCGTCCACACGCTTATTTCAACGGAAGATGCAAGGTTTACATCGCATTCGGGAATTGATATTCGCTCCATGTTTCGCGTGGTGTTTACGCTTGGAACAGCCGGTGGTGGAAGTACCATTTCCCAGCAATTAGCTAAGAATTTATTTCATACACGATCGATGGAATTTGGAGAGGATGACCCTGTTTACATGGGTTTATTGATGAAAATCGATGGTGTTCGAACGGTGGTTGCGAAGGTAAAAGAATGGATTTTGGCGATTCGTTTGGAGAGACGATATACCAAACAGGAAATCATGGCCATGTATTTGAATGAAGTAAGTTTTGGAAACAATGCCTATGGAATTCAAGTAGCTTGTCGGACCTACTTCCAAAAAGACCTAAAAGACGTAACGCTCAGTGAAGCCGCTACTTTAATCGGCTTGTTGCAAAACCCTTCGCTCTATGACCCGCGCGTAAGACCCGAACGTACGTTGGAACGCAGAAACGTCGTTCTAGGGCAATTGGCCAAATACGAATTCATCACAGAAGAAGACCTCCCCAAACTGCAAGGGGAGGATTTAAACTTGCATTACCGTGTGGAAAATCAAAACACGGGGGCTGCTCCTTATTTTCGAGAAGCCATACGCCAGCAAGTACTTGCAGCTATTAAGGAGTTAAATAAAGATCGTCCCGAAGACCAGCAGTTGAATTTATACACGAGTGGATTACGTATTTATACGAGTATTGATTCACGTATGCAGAAATATGCGGAAGAATCCGTGCAGGAACATATGCGAGCGGAACAGAAGCTTTTTTATGAGCATTGGCGGGGGAGAAATCCCTGGGTGAACGAAGAAATGAAGGAAATCAAGGGTTTCTTAAAGGATGCGATGAAACGGACACAGCGTTATCGCGATTTAATGACAGCATACAATAACGATGAATTCAAGGTTTGGGAAGAGCTTAGAAAACCGATAAAAATGACTGTTTTCACATGGGATGGCGATAAGGATACCACCCTGAGCCCGATGGATTCCTTGAATTACTATAAACGTATATTAAACTGCGGCATGATGGCGATGGATCCGATGAATGGACATGTCAAAGCGTGGATCGGCGGAATCAATTACAAATACTTTAAATTCGATCATATATCACAGAGCAAGCGTCAGCCGGGTTCGACCTTCAAACCTTTTGTCTATGGTGCAGCGATTGAAAATGAAATCGTGACACCCTGTGATGAATTGATCGATGAGCCCGTGACCTTTGGCGAAGAAGATGGATTGAGCGGAGGAACCTGGACACCACAAAACTCGGATGGCAAATACAGTTATCAAAATATGAAAATGCGGCGAGCCATGGGACTTTCCATCAACTCCATTTCCGCTAAATTAATGAAGCAATTAGGGCCCGCTAAAATTGCCGAATTCGCCCACAAATGCGGGATTGAAAGTCCATTACATGAAGTTCCATCCCTATGTTTGGGGGCCTCAGAAGTTTCCCTATATGAACAGGTTACAGGATACAGTACATTAGCGAATGGCGGAGAGCGCATCGACCCGATCCTTGTTTTACGTATTACGGATAAAGTAGGGAACATTTTAAAAGAATATTCTCCACCGGTGAAAGCAACCATCAAACCCGAAACGGCTTACTTAATGACCTATATGTTACAAGGAGCTGTTCAAGAGCCCGGAGGAACCGCGGAAGGATTGAAACGCACTTCCATCGTGGCAGGCAATGAAATTGGCGCAAAAACGGGTACCACATCGAATTATTCCGATGGCTGGTTCATGGGTGTAACACAAAAAATTGTCGCTGGTGTTTGGGTAGGTGGCGACGACCGAAGCATTCACTTCCGCAGCCTAGCGCTCGGACAAGGTGCTAAGATGGCCATGCCCGCCTTTGCCAAATTTATGGAAAAGGTTTATGCAGACCAGACCCTAGCGATTGAAGGATACCGCAAAATGCCCTTTATCAAACCGGAAAATTTTGCCTTTGATTTTAGCTGTAATGGTCGGGTAGCCGTCGACTCTACCGCCACCATTGCCCCCTAAGTAATTTGATCAATGAAATATATAGTATACCTAAGCCTTTTTAGTTTACTTTTTGTCAGCTGCCAACAAACCCAAGAGGAAAAGGAAGAAGCGATTGCCAAAAAAACCTGTGCATCGTGTCACAAATTTCCGGATCCAAGTTTACTAGATAAGAAAACCTGGGAAACCGGTGTTTTACCAGAGATGTCGTATCGCTTGGGATTAGGAAATCGCTTCGAATTAATGACGCGTATCTCAGATGAGCAATTTCAAAGTGCGATGCAACTCAATGTCTATCCGGAAAGCCCAACAATTTCACAGGAGGAATGGCAAGCCATCGTGAATTACTATACACGAAATGCACCCGAAAAGCCAAATCCTCAAAAGCAAAAGGAGCCAATAACTTTGGATCCCATGAACTTCCAGATTGCGGAATATGTAACTCCCAACGATTTGATTGCGGGTGTTACTTCCATTAAGATCCATCCAACAAAACCCGAAGTCTGGGTGGGCATGCGAACACACCAGACGATTATTTTGGATAAAAACCTGAAAGCGGGTAAACAAATTCCAACAAGAAGTGCGAATGTTTCGACACAGTTTGTTGGCACGCGCACCTTCCTTACAGGTATTGGGAAAATGTATCCCAATGACCAAAAACTGGGGACGATGTATGAGTTGGTCGGCAATAAACCGAGCATCATCTTAGATTCCTTGAAACGACCTGTGGATTTACAAGTGGCGGATTTGAATGAGGATGGAGTAGCTGACTACGTGATTTGCGAATATGGATTCGAACAAGGTCAATTGATTTGGGTGGATGGTAAAACCCGTGAAAAACACCCTTTGAAGATGCAAGCTGGTGCCCGCAATGTGGTGATACGCGACTTTACAGGGGAAGGAAAACCCGATTTAATGGTATTGACCGCGCAATCACGAGAAGGAGTTTCGTTGTTCATCAACAAAGGAAAAGGTGCATTCATTGAAAAGCCATTGCTTCAATTTGATGCCGTTTTCGGCAGTAGTTACATGGACATTGCCGACATGAATAAAGATGGCCACGCAGATATCATTGTTTCGAACGGCGATAATGCCGATTATTCATTTTCGAAAAAGGCATTTCATGGGGTTCACATATATCTGAATGATGGTCGGAATAATTTCAAGGAATCCTACTTCTTCCCGGCTTATGGAGCATCTAAAACCGTGGCGAGGGACTTTGATCAGGATGGCGATATGGACATGGCCATGATCGCTTTCTTCGCTGAAAATGATAAAGGTAAAAATGAGGGCTTTCTATATTTCCAAAATAAAGGAAACATGACTTTCAACGTAAGTAATCTAGGCGTTCCGGAAGGTCCACATTACATCGTAATGGACGCAGGGGATGTAGATAAAGATGGTGATATCGACATCTTATTAGGTAACTATCAATTTGGCAAAAGAAAACCAGGTGCTAAGGTAACACCTGGCTTACAATTGCATTACATCAAAAACTTATTGCATTAATTTCGCACCTACCGGAATAAATGCTTGCGCTTGACTGCTCTGGCTTAAATAAGATGCGCCATACGTCCAAGCAATCTTTTGCTTGCGCCCTTTAAACACATAGCTATAATCTTTTCCTGTAGGAACATTTACTTTCATGACAGGATTCGCTGGTTTAAATACTTTCATTGCACCACGGTTTTGCAATGCGATATAGGCTAATTCATTCCCAATTTGTATACCGACCAAAGCCTTGGCATCACCAGGAACCATAATGCCTGAGTTCACCACATATTGGAATCCTTGGGGTCCACCGAGTAAAACACCCCCATTGGATGCGTCATAGCGTCCCATAGCAACTTCATTTCCAAAGTTGTTACCCACATATACAATGTCCAAATAACCGTCTTGATTAACATCCATCACCTGCATACCATTCATCGAAGAAATCTGAGCCATTACCGGCAATTCATGTAACTCGAATTTACCTTGACCTTTATTTTCAATATACATAGACGCATTTTCCGTCAGCGATAATTTATTCGCTTTCTTCTTTTCCGCCTCGTTTAAAAATCCATCTTGGCTAACCTTTCCAAAATCCTTGTAATACACAAAGCGTGGACGCGTGGAATTCATTTGCTTATGGGTGTCGTCTTTCCCAAACAAAGGGGCCGAAATCGGGGTACCTTCAGCATTTTGAAAATAGACAAATGGAAACACATCGTATACTCCATTGCCATCTAAGTCGCCATGTAACACGTCTACAGGTTGCTTTGCATTTGCGCGGAGCAAGGTATTTTTACCCATATTTCCTGCAACAAAATCCATATCCCCATCTTGGTCGAAATCAGCAGAGGTAATGGAACCCCATAAACCTGACGCCGATTCTAGTCCTGTATCGGTCAATTTCTTTAAATGCCCCTTGGTATTTTGGAAAATCTGAATCGGCATAAATTCACCCGCAACAACCAAATCTTGCCATCCGTCTTGATTATAATCTGTCCAAACGGCATCACATAGCATCGCTTCTTGCAATAATTCAGGAGCCAAAGCCTTGGTTGCATCTACGTATTTGATAATTCCTGGTTTTGATTCATTTCGAAGTAAACGAGAGACGGTTCCTTTGGGATATTGGAACGGCACATTCCGACCACTCACAAATAAATCCAAGTCGCCATCATGGTCCACATCAGCTGCGCGTACAGCAGCATTACTTTCCGTAAATGATGGCAAAGCATTAATCTCTAAAGTGAAATTACCTTTCCCGTCATTCACATAAATAACATCCTGTGAAGAATTAGACCCCACCTTCTCTTCCGTACCTCCGCGAGCCACGTATAGATCCAAATCGCCATCTTTGTCCATATCGACCAACAAACTCCCTAGGTCCTCGCCTAGTTTCTTCGGAGCATCATAAGCTCCTTCCAAATATTTCTTGGTGAATTTCCCATTGGCTTGTTGGAGATAAAACGTCCCCGAATAAAACTTAGATCCTCCCACGAACAAATCCTCGCGGCCATCACCATTCACGTCCCCGACGGAAGCACCTGGGCCTAATTGGGACATTTTCTGAGGGGTAGTGCTTTGGAAATTGAAATCGATAAAATCCATTTCTTTGTGCACATCGGTCAACTGTACCGCTTCACTAATATCGGAAAACAATGATTTTTCATGGGTAAACAACGATGAATACGCCTGATTAGCCTTGGAAATAGTCGCATGGATAATCTGATTACTACCGGGATTCTTAATGACTTGCATGGAATCGTTTGGCCAAATGATACGTAATTCTTTTACTTTTTGTTTTGCGCCAAGACCAATATGCGCCACCGCTTCAACACTAGATAAATAACCTCGATACGGATTATTTTCATAATAGAAATGGGTTCCATCCGTAAACACCCCTTCAATCCTTGCACCGATACCTTGCTTATTTAATCCCTTACCTTCAAAATTCACACGCAAAAAGCGTCCTTTTTCCGAATTAGCTTCCATCGTGTTATTTTGATAGACAAATGCTTCGTCATTGATATTATTGACAACATAGTCCAAATCTCCGTCATTATCCAAATCCCCGTAAGCGGCACCATTCGAAAAAGAAGGAACATTGATTCCCCAAGCAGCACTTACATCTTCAAATTTCAATCCACCCTTATTCTTGAAGGCATAATTTTTCACCTTGATCACAGGCATTTGCTCTAATAAAATAGCATCAGAAGCAAGCTGTTGGGCATCTGCACGATATAGCATAAAATCCCGGTCGGTGACATCACGTGGAAAGCCATTCGTAATCAGTAAATCCCTATATCCGTCATTATCAAAATCAGCCAAAGAAGGGCACCAACTCCATTCCGTTTCAGAAACACCCGCTAATAAACTCATTTCATGGAAAGGATTTGGTTTACCTGCATCATTCTTACCCGCATTAATTTGCAGGGTATTCCGCATGTATTGGTAGGTATACCCGTAAATGTCTGAATTTTGATAAGCCTGGTAGCTATTAGGTGGGGCTAATTGCTTTTTACGCTCGTTATCTTTTGGCAACATATCCAATGCAACAATATCTTGTAGACCGTCATTGTTGACATCGGCTACATCATTACCCATCGCGCTTAAACTCGTATGTTTGAAATAGGTCTTTGCTTGATCGGTGAAAGTACCATCGTGATTATTGATGTATAAAATATCATCAGATACGTAGTCATTGGTCACATAAATATCGGGCCAATTATCTTGATTGATATCACAGATATTTATTCCAAGGCCATAGCCCTCAATCGTTATGCCGGCCTCTTTAGATACATTGGTATAAATCGGGTGGCCTTTTTCTTTGGAGAAATCACAGCGGTAAAGTCTGTCTGTATTGGGATAAGAACCATCCGTCACTTTCGCACGGTATAAAGAGGGAAATTGATCAATCACATCCGTCAAAACATACATGTCCAAATCTCCATCACGATCATAATCGAAGAAAGCGGTATGTTCCGAATGACCTGCATCATTCACCCCATAATCAGCTCCCATTTCTTTAAACGTGGGTATTCCGTTTTTAATCCCTTGATTCACAAAGAGCAAGTTTTCTCGATCTTTTGTGGACATTTTCATGGTTGCCGAAACATAAATATCCAATAAACCATCGCCGTTTATATCAACAACGGAAACGCCAGAACACCAGCGATTTTTCGTATCGATTCCTGCTTGCTTGGATACATCGTCAAACTTCATTTGACCTTTATTTAAGTAAAGCGCTCCATTTGCTTGACTACCTGAAAAGAAAATATCCAATAAACCGTCTTGGTTAAAATCACCCATTCCCACGCCACTACCGTTGTAGAGGTATTCATACTTCAATATGTTCAAGGTATCGTTTTCGGCGATACTATTTGAAAAATGAATACCAGTATCATCACCGGATAATTGTTCAAAGGTGGTTTTGGTTTTGCAAGATGCAAAAATGAATAAAATAACAAAGGCAGATAGTAATCGTGTATACATAATGATGTTAATCTTTGAACTACTAAAATAAAAAAAGGTGGGGACTTCTCCCCACCTTTTTAAAACTAAAATCAAACGATTAATAACCAGGGTTTTGCTTCAATACAGAAGTACCTTGAATATCAATTTGTGATTGAGGAATTGGCAAGAATGCATCCGTATCTTGATACGCAGCACCACCAAATTTAGTTACCAACCACTTAGATTCGTATTTCAAGTATGCATTCAACGTTTTGTTTGCAGTACCCCAACGAACTAAGTCGAAGAAACGGTGACCTTCAGTCGCTAATTCTAATAAACGCTCCATGCGAACGATTTTACGTGCACTTGCTTGGTCGCCTAAAGACGAGTAAGTAGAGATTACGTAGTTTGCTTCGTTAGCGCCAGTTTTCGCGTTTTTAACAAATCCAGCTGGATTAGCAGCACGAGAACGAACTTGGTTGATATAACCTAAAGCTGTAGCTAAGCTACCCGCTTCAATTTCAGCTTCAGCAGCCATCAACAACACGTCCGCAAAACGGATGATGTTAAAGTTCATTGTCGCATAACCACGAGTCCAAGAAGAACCATCAGTTAATGTATTCTCTTGACGCTTGTAGTAAACTGATTTCTTAACAGAGTAAGGACCCGAATACGGTTGGTTACGAATCCAGTTAGCACCTGGATGCTCGATCCAGTCTAAGTATTGGATACCACGACGACCGATTGTGTGGTCAATACGAGGATCTAATGGATCAGCATCTTCAGTAAATGCATCAGCAGAAGTTTTACCATAATCATTCTTAACAGCGTTAGCAGCTAAGTTATAATCTGGTGTACCATCAGCTTGCTCGCCCAATAATGGAAGACCATCAGCAGAAACACGGTAAGCATTTGCCATCGAGAATGATGGAGCAAAGAACCCGCAGCAGTTACCTGGACCGTCAGAACCCGTATTGTATGGGTAGTTCAAGTCATCAAAACCATTCGCGTTGTTCACGTTACCCGTGTTCATTGAAGATTGGATTGCGAAAATAGCCTCTTCGTTGTTGTCATTCTCAGCATTGAAAATTTCAGCAAACTTAGATACTAAGCCGTATTTCTTACCATTTGTTGTTTTACCGTTAGCAATTACTGTAGTAAACATTGCTTTTGCATCCGCATATTTTGCTTGATACAAATAAACCTTTCCTAAGTAAGCACCAGCAGCCCATTTATTTACACGACCTGCAGAAGACGAAGTCTCTGGCAAATTGTCATAAGCTGCTTTAAAGTCACCTTCGATTTTACCCCAGATATCGGGTGTGTTGACAACTTTCTCAATTCCTTTTCCATAATCTTGAGTTTCGTCAACATAAGGAACAGAATTAAACAAACGCTTCAACTCGAAGTAGAAGTGACCACGTAAGAAACGAGCTTCAGCTACGATACGTGTTTTATCTGAAGCAGATAATTGCGTAGAACCGTTAGCTAAGTTGATCGTTGCATTTGCACGCGCAATACCTTCGTATTTCGCTTTCCATGTATCGTTCAAATCACCATCATTTGCTGGTACTTCGTAACGTTGCATTACGTTGATGTTAGAATAATCACCTGGGTCAGTACCCTTGTTACTCTCACCACCACGAATAGAACCCCACACCCAGTTGTTAGGTGCAGCTAAACGAGAGAATCCTTTAGCAGCTAACTGCGCATAAGTACCAATCAAGGCACCCTCAACACCAGCTTTCGATGATAACTGCGCTTGAGCTAATGAAGCTGTTGGCGGTACCTCTAAAAACTGATCCTTACAAGCGAATGTCAACATAAACGCTGACGCACTAACTAAACTTAATCGCTTTAAAATCTGATATTTTTTCATGTTCTTAATTTTTAAAATTGGCTTTCGCTAAATTAGAAATTCAAGTTGATCGAAGCATTGAATGAACGAGTAACTGGGTAGTTACCTACGTCAATACCAAAGCTTGTATCAGCAGCTCCACCAACACCTGGATCTAACCCTTTGTACTTAGTTAAAGTAAACAAGTTGTTAGCTGAAAGTGTCAACTTAGCACTCTTCACACCGATTTTAGAAATGATATTCTTTGGAATACGATATCCTAATGAGATGTTTTGTAAACGGATGTAATCACCGTCTTCTACGTACCAAGAGTTCTCTGCAGCTGAAGTAGAGATGTTAGATGCTGATTCCCAGATTGGAGCTTCTGCAGCGTTACCCAACGCAGGAGTCCAAGAGTTTTTCGCACGTACACCTTTTCCTGAACCTTCAAATGTTCCAAAGAAATCAGTAAACCACTTCGATTGGTTCCAAATTTTGTTACCAGCTGAAGCATATAAGTACATATTCAAATCAAACTCTTTGTAAGTCAAACCTACGTTCACACCACCTGTGTAAGTTGGTACTGGAGAACCTAAGTAAGTACGATCAGATGGATCAATTTTACCATCACCGTTCATATCCGCGTAACGGAAACGACCTACACCTGCACCTGACTGCGCTGGAGCCGAAGCAACCTCAGCAGCTGAGTTGAAGTAACCAATTACTTGGTATCCGTAGAAAGATGATAATGAACGACCTACTTCCATACGAATCGGTGTAATTCCACGGAAACCACCACCAACTAAGTTCGTGATACCTGGCGCGAATTGTACGATTTCGTTTTTCAAGAATGAGTTGTTGAATGTTAATTCATACTTGATATCAGAAGTCAAGTTACCACGGTTGATAATTTGCATATCGATACCTTGGTTACGCATTTTTGCAACGTTAACAGAAGGTGCAGAAGCTGCAGCTCCAACTACCGCTGGAAGTGGTACGTTGAATAATAAATCCTCTGTATCTTTTCTCCAGATATCAAATACAACTTCCCACTTACCGTTTAACAAAGTTGCGTCGATACCGACGTTCGATGTAACAGCAGTTTCCCATTTCGCAGCAGGGTTACCGATACGAGAACGGTAGTAACCTTCGTTTGCTCCTGATGATTGACCATCAATTGCATAGAAAGAGTTTCCTTTGTTCGCTGCATATAAAGAGTACTGGTTAGCTGGGTCTACGTTGTTTGAGTTACCCATTGTACCCCAACCACCACGGATTTTCAAATCTGTGATTGCAGGAAGATCCTTCATGAATTCTTCCGACGTAACACGCCAAGCTGCAGAGAATGCAGGGAAGATACCATAACGATTCTCAGAACCGAAACGAGATGCACCGTCACGACGAACAACGCCAGTGAAGTAATATTTCTCATTAAAGTTGTAATCTAACTTAGAGAATAAAGAGTAGAAATTTACTCCTGAATACAAGTTAGAGCTAACCGTTGGCGATTGAACAGAGTTCATTGTCACGAAATCTAAGTCCATTGAGAATGGGTTGATACCAGATCCATTAATTGAACGACCAGCACCCGTATTCAATGATTCAAGACCACCTAAGATTTTGAAACCATGTTTTCTCCATTGGTATTTGTAATTCACTGTATTTGTGAATACCCAAGCAAATGAATAAGCAGAACCTTCATAGAATGAGTTCGAAGCCTCTGGCTCTGAATCCCCTAAATAACGGTAGTTATAATCTTTGTATGCAGAGTTGTTGTATTGACCACCAATGCTTGAACGAATTGTCAAATCTTTGATTGGCTCATAATCTACATAGATATTACCTACTGCATTCGCGTTGAAGTTACCATCGTTTGAGTTGTTCATCATAATTTGACGAACTGGGTTACGAGGGTTGTTAAATCCTGCGGCTTTCGTAGATGCATAAGCACCAAACTCATCATATACAGGAATAACGGTAGGCATACGGTAAGCAGATAAGATTACTGACTCATCACCAGCAACACCTAAACCACCATTACCACCTGCTTGACCACGAACTGAACGGTAAGTAAATTGTAAGTTTTCACCTACTTTCACTTTTTTACCTAAGTTAAATTCAGAGTTAAAACGAGCTGAATAACGTTTGAAGTCATTTTGAATCAAGATACCATCTTGTTGTTGACCTGATAAACCTAAGTAGAAACGACCTGCTTCAGTACCACCTGAGATACCCAAAGAGTGACGTTGAGTAGCACCCATACGTGTAATCTCATCGTACCAGTTTGTACCAGCCATATTTGACTTAATCAAGAATACGTTCTCTGGATTAGCTGCATGAGCTGCAGTAATTGCCGATAAGTCAACATTATTAACACCGTTCAAACCATTTGCATGCAAATAAGTAGGAATAACCGCTTGCGCAGAAGTTCCATATTGAGGGTGTGTATAAGAAACAGCAGTTCCATTCGCAGCCGCATTGTTACGGTATGCAACGTGAGTCCAATCTGCTTGCTCTTGTGGAGTCAACATTTTTGGAGCACCTGCAACGTTAGGATCTGTAGCACCATATAAACCATTGTAAGTGATGTTCAAACCTTTTTTACCACGTGAACCTTGCTTAGTCGTATAAACGATTACACCATTGGCAGCACGAGCACCATAGATAGAAGCAGCAGCCGCATCTTTCAAGACCGTTGTTGACTCGATATCATCTGGAGATAAGAAATCCGTAGATCCTACTGGAACCCCATCAACTACGTATAAAGGCTCGTTACCACCAAAGGCACCAAAACCACGTACACGAATGATTGAGTTAGTTCCCGGCTGACCGTTTGTGATCAAAGTTACCCCTGATACACGACCTTGCAACATCTGCTCAACGTTACCCGTTGGTGCAATTTGCAAATCTGCCGCTTTAACGATCGAAGCTGCCGCTGTAGACTCCTTCTTGTTTGTTACTGAGTAACCTGTTACGATTACCTCGCTCAATTGGCTAACATCTTCGTCTAAAGAAACAGAGATAGATGATTGAGATCCAACTGAAACAGATTTTGTTTTGTAACCTACTGCTGAAATACTCAAGACAGCGTTACCCGATTTTACTGTAACCGTAAATGCACCATTAGCATCAGTAGTAGCTCCCGAATTTGTTCCTTTAACAGCAACACTCACACCCGGAATACCTTCAGAGTTCGCATCCGTAACTTTACCAGTTACCTTACGATCCTGCGCAAATGACGAAAAACTCCCTAGCATCACAATCGCGAGCAATAAGAAGCTTCGAAGACTTTGGTAAAAATTGTTTTTCATAATACGTTTTAATTAGTTTTCTAAATAAGATTTAATTTGTTTTCAATCTGGTTTTTTGCGTCAATATTAGGTCTCCTTTCTTTTTAAGTTAATCAATAGCTTCAAGTATAAGTTAAAATAGGTTTAAAAGTTCTTCTTCAAATAATACAATAAATAGGTTTAGAAGTTAATCTTTCAATTTATCGGAATCATACAATATCACAACTGTTCTATGCTGTTCCAATCTCTCAAATATGTATAAACCCCATAACTCTTGCAAATATTTTTATGATATTTTTTCACTTTTTGAAGCAAAAATGTCATTTATCCCGTAAAAGCACATTTTTTACCCCTTATTTAATCATATAAATACAATAGAAAATTCAAAAACCATGAAAACAGTCATGTAAACGATTACAAAAGCAGCGACCAAAACGATTAATAATCCTACAAAAGGTCATAAAGTTGCGCTTTGTCTAAAATTTACAATTGTCCAAAAAATCCAAAAGCGGATTCCAGAATAATCCCTAATTTTGAGCCATGTCTCATTTCGATCCCAAAAGCATCTTACCCACCCTCCCCGAACAACCTGGAGTATATCGCTATTTCGACGAATTCGATACCATCATCTATATAGGAAAAGCGAAAAACCTCAAGAACCGAGTAAGTAGCTATTTCACCAGCATTCAAAACCACAACACCAAAACTCGAAAACTGGTCCAGCAAATTCGGAAAATCGAATTCACCATCGTTCACTCCGAATTTGATGCACTCTTGCTTGAAAATACGCTCATCAAGCAATACCAACCGAAATACAACATCTTGCTGCGTGATGATAAAACCTATCCGTTTATTTGCCTCACCCATGAACCCTTTCCACGCCTAATTACCCTTCGGCGAATCGACCATTCCATGGGGACCTTCTTTGGCCCCTTTGCAAATCCTAAATCGATGAATGGCTTGTTGGAAATGATTCACCAGCTCTATCCCATTCGAACTTGTTCGCTCGCACTAAAACCGGCAAACATCGAAGACGGCAAATTCAAAGTTTGCCTCGAATACCACATCGGCAATTGCAAAGGCCCCTGCGAAGGCCTACAGCCTGAAGCCGATTACCTGATTTACATTGAACAAATCACCGATATCCTAAAAGGCAATTACCAAAAGCCCAAAAGCATGTTCATCGAACGTATGCAACTAGCTGCCTCGCGCATGGCTTTTGAAGAAGCTCAGGAATGGAAAGAAAAATGGGAACTCTTGGAAAACTTCCAGGCCAAATCCACCGTTGTTAATCCAGCCATTCATGATGTGGATGTATTTACCATGGTCTCCGACGAAGCTTTGGCCTACATTAATTTCATGAAGGTTATCAATGGAACCATCTTGCAATCGCAGACCTGGGAAGTCAAGAAAAAACTGAATGAAGACGAGTCGGACCTTCTAACCATGCTAATCTGGGAAAAACGCGATCAATTTCACAGCGAGGCCAAAGAGATTCTAACCAATATTCCCATGGCCATCGAATTCAAAGGGGCCAAAAATACCATCCCACAAATGGGCGATAAGAAAAAACTCTTGGATATGTCGCTCAAGAACGTGTTGTACTTCCGAAAAGAAAAAGCAGATCGCAAAGCGGCCGAGGAAAGTGGAGGAGATCGAAAAATGCGCATCATGCTAACGCTTAAAAATGATTTGCGCTTAACCCAATTGCCCAAACGCATCGAATGCTTCGATAACTCCAACCTCCAAGGTACAAACCCGGTCTCAGCCATGGTTTGTTTCATCCAAGCACAAGCTGCCAAAAAAGAATACCGCCTCTTCACACCGCGTACCGTCGAAGGTCCCGATGACTTTGCCACCATGTACGAAGTTATCACACGACGTTATACTCGACTCCTGGATGAAGAAGCAGAAATGCCCGATTTAATTATTGTGGATGGAGGCAAGGGCCAACTAAGTTCCGCGTGCGATGCACTGAAAGCGCTTGGGCTATATGGACAAATACCTATCATTGGAATAGCCAAACGGCTTGAAGAAATCTACTTCCCCGAAGACAGTCTTCCTATCTACATAGATAAAAAATCCGAGTCACTTAAATTAATTCAGCAATTACGAGATGAGGCTCACCGATTTGGCATTACTGCCCATCGCAATAAAAGAAGTAAAAACTTTTTGGTGAGCCAATTAGAAGAGCTGGAAGGCATTGGGAAATTAACAGCTCAAAAACTCTTAAAACATTTTGGTACGATCCGCCAAATGTATGAAGCACCCATAGAGGAATTGGAAAAAGTAGCAGGCAAAGCAAAGACACCTATGCTTCGCAAACAGATTAAAATCTGGCTGGACGAAAAAGCTTAGTTTCTCGATTTGAAACGATCTAAATCAATGTGCTGAAATTGTCGGTAGGCCTGTATCACCAATGCCAATGCGACCGCCATCTCACAAACTCCCACCACCAAGACAAATATTCCCAATAATAATCCCCGATTCGCCGCATCTGAACGCGAAAATGCAATCAAATTCAAGTTGGCCGCATTCAGCATCAACTCAATGCCCATCAACACAAAAATAGCATTACGCTTTAACAGCAACATGCTGAACCCTGTGGCGAATAAACATGCCCCAGCCCACAAGAAGAGTACAACGGGTATTTCATTCATGTTGCTTCGCGATATAGGTTGCACCAATGAGTGCGATTAATAAATAAATGCCAACCAATTCAAACGGCAATGCGTATTCGGTTAACAAGGACACCCCCACAAAACCCAATTTAGAATTCGGATCAGCAATTTCGATACCACCGAAATTTCCTCGAGACAAGATGAACACCAACCCCGAAAAAACCAATAGTCCAATAAACAAGGGCCACGCACGCGAAGATTCCTCTGTTACTAATTCGTTTTTCTCCTGACCGCCACGTCCTTTTTGATTGGTTAACATGATTCCAAAGAGTATCAAGATTAACACACCTCCCACATAAATCACTAAATGAGAAACGGCCATGACATCTGCATAGGCCAAAACATAAAGTCCGGCAAGACCCAGCATAGTCATAAACATCGCTAATGCGGCATGTAAAATATGCTTCGTCCACAGCATGACCAGCGCACTGCCACAGGTGATCAATACCAAAGCCAAGAAAGATAAAATCAAGGGTGTCATGGGAGATCGGTATTAAGCGTTGGACTACTAGACGTTGGACTTTGGTCTTTAGACATTTGTCCTTCGGACTGCGGACTACCTGCCTCCGGACTAACCGCCTCCGGACTAGCGGCTTTTTTGAAACTCGGCTTAAAGGCTGGTTTTGGCTTAGACGTGGGACTTTGGTCGTTAGACATTTGTCCTTCGGACACCGGACTATTTCCCTCCGGACTAGCGGCTTTCTTGAAACTCGGCTTAAAAGCTGGCTTAGGTTTAGACGTTGGACTATGGTCGTTGGACATTGGTCCTTCGGACTCCGGCCTATTTCCCTCCGGACTAGCGGCTTTCTTGAAACTCGGCTTAAAAGCTGGCTTAGGTTTAGACGTAGGACTTTGGTCGTTAGACATTTGTCCTTCGGACTGCGGACTACCTGCCTCCGGACTATTTCCCTCCGGACTAGCGACTAACGACTGTTGACTAGCGACTTCCTTCATCGCCGCCTTCTCCGCCACAAACTGCTCATACAATTTTCGCTTCTCATCCGCCTCCGCTGGCGTCAAATTTGCAAATGAAAAATTATGCTCCTTTACCTCAAATACCGAAAAGTCGTATTCTGAGGTCATCGTCAAACATTCTGTAGGACATACCGTTGTACACAAACCACAGAAACAACATTTTGACATATCTATATCAAATTTGGCTGCATACAAACGAATAGGCGAACCATCCGAAGCGTGTCCAACCAAACCCGTTGCTTTAATCGGCTCGATATCAATGCAATCCACAGGACATACTTTCACGCATTTATCACAGACAATGCAATCGTCCATTTCATTATGCAACTGATATCGACCATTAACCGGCGTTGGGATTTGAACATTGGGATATTCCAACGTAACAATCCCTTCCGATTGCTGAAAGTAACCCGCTTCTTGTATCTGATGTACCGTTCGCTGTTGACGAGCATTCCACGCGTGCTTCCATGTCAACGCCATTCCCTTGCGGGTGCTTTGGACCACCTCGAAAATTTCCGTGAAATAGCGTCTCAATGCTGACATCTTAAAAATATATGGCTGGAAAAGAAGACGGATCCGCCTCCCGCATCATCTCATAAACCGTATCCACGACATTCTCCACATTCGGTTTCGAGAAATAATCGCCGTCTGAGCTATAAGCCGGTCGGTGCGGACGAGCCGCCAAACAACGCGCTGGACTGTCTAACCACGTAAATGCCCCTTGCTTATCCAACACCTCCTGCATCATATAAGCGGATGCCCCACCAGGCATATCTTCATCAGCAAACAACACCCGTTGTGTCTTTTGAATCGATGTCAAAATATGGTGGTAACGATCAAATGGCAACAAGGTCTGCACATCAATAACTTCCACAGAAATGCCCATCTCAGCAAGCGCCTCCGCTGCTTCCATCACAATCCGGCACATAGAACCATAGGTTACCACCGTCATATCATTCCCCTCTCGTAAGATTTCCGGCACCCCTAAAGGAACCACCAATTCATCAAGATTGCTTGGCATCGGCTCCTTCAAACGATAGCCATTTAAACACTCAACAACCAAACCGGGATCATCGCCGGCCAATAATGTCCGGTACATACCAGCAGCTTGCGTCATGTTACGTGGCACACAAAAATGAACCCCACGCAATCCATTCAACAACACGGCCATGGGACTACCCGAATGCCAAATACCTTCTAAACGATGCCCACGTGTCCGCACGATCATCGGCGCCTTTTGACCACCAGCTGTTCGATAGTGCAAACATGCCCAGTCGTCCGACAAAATCGCAAACGGATAAAAGATATAATCCAAATACTGAATCTCTACAATCGGTCGTAATCCACGCATCGAAGCGCCGATTCCCTGCCCCACAATACTGACCTCCCGAATACCGGTATCCGTCACTTTTAATGGGCCAAACTTCTCCTGAAGTCCCGCTAAGGTTTGATTGACATCACCAATTTGACCCACATCTTCCCCTAAAATAAACACGCGAGGATCCTCCAAGAATTTGGCAAAACTCTTATTCAAAATCTCACGACCATCCACTAAAACAGGCTCTTTTTCGTAAACCGCCTTCACCTCTTGAATCAACAAAGGGCTATCCTTGGATTCACTCATTTGATGCGAGCTAAATCTCCGATGATTACGCGCTTCTAAATCGGCCAACCACTTGCGCAATAACTTAACTGCAGGCCCCTGAAAGAAGCGAAACTCACGTAATGCTTTCCGGCCCGCACGCACTAAATCACTGAAAATGGGATATTGCAATTCATTCAATTCCGCTAAGATAGGTTCTAACAAACCGGGCTCATTCGTCGAATCGTATAAATTTTTCGCAATCCGTAAAAAAGACTTTTTGTCTACATCAATCGCTGCCATATAGGCCGCAAATGCATCTTTTTGATATTTTCGAGCTGCTAATGCCGACTCGGCATCAATCGCTTTTAATTCTTCTGCTGTCGCAAATCCCTTCGCAATAATCCAAGCGCTGAAATGCAGATTGCAATCCGCCTCATGTTCAAATTGAAGGCGATCTGCCGACTTATATCGTTCATGCGAACCCGAAGCAGAATGCCCCTGTGGTTGCGTACATTCAATGACATGAACTAAACAAGGAACCATCTCTTCACGAGCTAATTTCGCAGCTTTTTGGTAAGCCTCAATCAAACCCGGATAATCCCAAGCTTTGACTTGAATGATCTCCAAGCCCTTCTCAGACTCTGTCCGTTGATAACCCGCTAAAGCCTTCGAAATAGATGATTTCGTTGTTTGAAATTCAATCGGAACCGAAATACCATAGCCATCATCCCAAACCGAAAATACGATTGGAATTTGCAATACACCTGCCGCATTGATACATTCCAAATACATCCCTTCAGATGTCGAAGCATCACCAATAGTCGTAAAACAAACCTCTTGGCCTCCCTTCGAAAATAAGGCGGCATATTCCTGTAAATCAGCACGTTCGCGATATAATTTCGAAGCATAGGCAATTCCTAAAGCCCTAGGTGCCTGCGCAGCCGTAGAGGAAATCCCCGCCACGGAATTGTATCGTGTTGTTTGATCAATCCACTCCCCCGCATCATCTAACCAGCGCGTTGCATGGTGATTGTTCATTTGCCGACCGCCTGAATGGGGGTCAAATTGAATATCGGGGTGCCCATATAACTGAGCGAAATATTGTGACCAAGTTAAATCACCAATCGCAACACCAATCGTTTGATCCCGGTAATAACCTGAAATGTAATCACCCGGTTGCATCGAATTCGCTAATGCCAACTGGCATAGCTCCTTTCCATCCCCATAAATGCCAAATTTCGCGCGCCCTGAAAAGACTTCTTTACGCACGAGTAAACTGCACGCCCGACTCAACGATGCTAGTCGGTAATCATCCAACACCTTCGCAGGATCGAATGAAATATCAGGAAGAGAAAAGGTATAATGATTCAACGATGCCAACGGTATCCTGTTAAATTAAACGTGTAAAAATACAATAAAATAATCGGCAGGCAAATAAGTCACAGGCCAATTATTTCAGAAAAACTCGAACAATTCTTTTGCCGAATCTGCACATTGTTATAGATTTGTCCACTCAGTAAACCCAAAAAATATAACCATGAAGAAATTCTTAGGCGTGTTAGCGCTCATCATTGGATTCGCTTTCCAATCAAATGCACAAGGTGCTATCAAATTCAAGTCGGAAAAACATGATTTTGGTAAAATAGTAGAAGGCACTCAAGCAACATACAGCTTTGAATTCACAAACACAGGTAAAAGCCCTGTTGTCATCTCAAATGTACAACCTTCTTGTGGTTGCACGACACCAGATTGGACACGTGAACCGATCATGCCAGGTAAAACAGGAAAAGTAACCGCTTCTTATAACTCAACGGGTCGTCTAGGTAACTTCAATAAATCCATCACTGTTGTGAATAACGGGGAAGTTCAACAAATTCAATTGTTTATTCAAGGTACCGTTGAACCGAAAAAATAATCTGATTTCACCCATTTAAAAAGGGACGTTCTTGCGAGCGTCCCTTTTTTGTTTAATCGTGATTTAATAGCGCCTTACTTCGTAGGCCATTTATCCACGAGGCTATCTTCAATACATCCCCTGCTGGCACATGGCTCATGGGAGCCATCTCCGTTGCATAATCCGGCCAATTCTGAGGATTGGGTTTGTAAACCAAGGCCAAGATTTGCTTGTCGGTATAATTTCGTTTCGCAATATCTACATATGATGGCCCAACCACCTTCGCCTCTTTCGCATGGCAAGCTAAACAAGTATGCTTTTTCAATAAGGCCATCGCCTCCGCATCTGAAATAATAGCGGTCTTCGTGGACTTGACAGGCTTAGCCACCACCTTCACCACTTCTGCGGCTTCCTCCATGCGGTTGGATGCTTGGATTGCCAAACGCCCTCCGGTCGGAATTTGATTCAAGGTGTAATAAGCTGTTTCGTGCAACAAGGGATCTCCAGATTCATTGCGAATACCTTCCAATTTAAACTCATGGATAAAATACTGACGCAATCCATCAATCACCAGGCGAACCTTGCGCTTATCCGCAGAAACTTCAAGTCCCGAAATTTTCAATGGTTTCAATTCGATAATCGGGCTACCATATTGATGTTGGTATTTGTAGATATACGAACGTAAGGCGTACGAAGCGGCCTTCTTGACCGAATTCACGTCTACCGCTTGCGTAAAACTGAGTTCGAATCCATCCGGTCTTGCCTGAATATCCTGAAGCTCAAAGGGCATTTGACCATTCCAAATTAGGCGTTGCAAACCGAAATCATCCTTACCCGTAGAACCCCAACCACGTGAAGTCATCCCCACAAACATGGAACCATCTAAACCAAAACGTTCGCGTAATATACCCGACTGAAATCCTTCTCGGTAATTAATACAGAACCCTTGATAAACGCCATTCACCTTCTCTAAACCCATACGCATAATCTTGGATTGCCCTTGATCTGCCACAAAATATTGACCCGGGAAAGGACTGAATTTTCCGCGCGTGGTATCTTGCAAAACATCGGAAGTTGAAATACCCATAATGGCATGAGGAAACCAAACCGCAGGTAATTTCAAGTTCTTCACTTTAGCAGCCGCTTCATACATCGGTGCACCATTATCTTGAATTTCTTCTAAAGTCAAACGGAACGGACTATTAGGCTCTTTAGCCCATTTCAATCCTCCAGGATTTCCGGCAAAGTCGCCCTTCGCTAAATGCGTTACACGACCTGAGCCAACCCAATCACCTTGGTTTTCTCCGTAAAAAATATCTCCATCTTGGTTAATGCTATAGCCTGCTGGCGAACGTAAACCGGCAGCATAAGGCTCCAGCGTACCATCCGGATGTATTTTCACCAACCAGCCACGCCATTTAGCAAACTTACCTTCCCCGAAACCAACCCAAGCTAAATTCAGGGTTACCAACATGTCGCCATTCTTATCAAAAACAGGACCATAGGTATATTCGTGATAGTTTCCCGAAATATCGAATTGGTAAACCGGCTCATACAAATCTGCAACTCCATCGCGATCCGTATCTGTAATTTTGGTTAATTCTCCCCGTTGAGAGCAATAAAACGCCCCATCGCGGTAAGCTAAACCTAAAACCTCATGCATTCCAGAGGCAAAGCGTTTATAGTGAACTTGGTGATTTGCGGATTGATAGGGATTCTCGATAATCCAAATCTCACCCCGACGCGTACTGACAGCCAAACGTCCGTCAGGCATCGTCGCCAAACCTCCTACTTCCAAGTAGATTTCCTTGGGAATCGGAAGCGTCTTGATTTCATAATAATCCTGTTCAGTTTTCGAAGTAGATTTCTGCGCCAAAGCGAAGAACGAAACAAACAATAATGCGATAGTATAGTGTATATTTTTCATCAGCTTACCAGATCAATTGATACGAAACTTCATTGCCTTGCACCGGGATGCGCTCTTGCTTCAAGCCCTGTTTTGGATTTAGTACTTCTCCGGGCCGACCGTCCCATTGAACAAAATACGATTGACCTTGTAAGCCAATCAATTTAGCCGTTACATCCGCGATGCCGTGATAACTATTTCCGAGTACGAGTTCGCTAGCCGATTGCATCGGACTTGTCGACTTAAAAGTGAATGTTCTTTCCAAACCTGTTCCTGCAGCATTCGGACGAATGTAGTCCTCCATTTGCAGATTGGCTGCTGGCCATTGATACATAAAAATCGGTCGGCCATCTTTTAATCGAAACCCTTTATATACCAATTCAGTCGAATCCCCTTGGGCTTGATGTGCTAAGACCAATGGAAATTTACCATCCATTGTAACGCTTACTCCCAAAGGTTCAGAAGTTTGAGGTTCTCCTCGATTTTCCCACATTTGGGTAGCATTCAAGAAAGGCCCACGCCAAACGTGAAGCAAGGCTCCTTGTTTCAAATCATACGAATAATGCATGCCCGATGGATCACCCACTTGCATCACGTACATCTTTTTCTTTCCTTGATGGAAGGCAAATGATCGCTGAAAAACAGGCTCGGCATTGGCTTTTACTTCAATAATACCAACCGCCTCAGGATCCAACAAAGATGTACGATCATGCAACGCAACAGGATGAGAACCGATCCGTTTCACGTATAAACCTAAAGCCTGTGGTCCCCAAGGAAAATCCTTCACTTGAATCACTTCCAAATGGTGTTTACCCGCGGTCAAATTGGTTTTAGCCGAAACCATTTCAGAATACCAATGCGCGCCTTGATTCAATTCGACACCGTCAACTTTCACGACGCCCGAACCGGTCCAATAAGATTGAAATTCATAGGAATCCGACTCCGGAACTTCCAAGTCGGCTTGGTAATGAATCAAATAATCGTTTTTATCTTGGATGACCTTGTACGTCAATTTATCTAATTTTCCTGATTTGATTGGCTTTGCAGTTCCGATGATCGGCTCCGTAAATTTACCGGTGTAATAATCATATGATACAGCCCCCATACGCACTGAAGGCTTATCATAGGTCTCATAACGTAAGTTTTTAATGGCTACTTGCGTATGGTCGCCTTGAACGAGCATGGGCGCCGAGGCTACTTCCTGTAAGGAAACGGCCCCACGGGTAACTCCCAACATTTCGATATTTTCATGAATCAAAATACCATTTAAAATCACTTTTTTAAAGACTGCATTTTGAATTTTCTTGCCACTCGCATCGAAGCGCGGCGCTTGAAAGTCGATTTCCATGCTTTGCCATAAACCCGATGCTTTGGATGCATTTTGCATGGGGGCATATCCTTCGTATCCTTCCTTTCCTTTTCCTCTTGCATCATCCCAGCGCTCGTAAATACCGCCACAATCCCCAAAATTGATTTTCTTTTTTCCCCAAGAATCGGCTAATTGGACTTCGTAACGGCTTTGCAAATAAAGGCCTGAATTCCCTCCTTTGGGGAGCATAAATTCAAACATCACATGAATGTCGCCATGCGAAAATGTGAATTCTAGATCGTCGGAACGCTTGTATTTGCCATGTCGTAAGGTGTTTACTAAAATACCTTGACCGGTCGCAACTTGGAGTGAAGTATCGGAATAGGCAGCCTGAACGGCCCCTTCAATCGTCCAATTGGTACTTGGATTCCGAAACGTGCTTAAATCTTTCAAATTAACCTGTTGCTGGGCAAAGCAAGTCCAAGACAAAAGGCTGAGCAATATGAGTTTGCGCATGAGGTTTATTAAATAGGTTCTTGAAGCAAATCTAACAAAATAATATGAACAATTTCATCGGCACAAACAGGATACTGGTAGCATATTTTCAAAGATTATTTTGCAATTTGGTTACTTCGAATCCAAATTCGTGAATACATGGCTAAATCCAAGTTAATTTCGAGGCCCATCTTATTGCATTTATTGTTCTGGGCCTGCCTTTTAGCGTTACCCATTTTGTTGGGCCCAAGCTCCCAATCCCAAAATCCGGAGGAGGTGCAAAGGCATTTTCAATGGAATTTATTCTTCTTTGTCTTTGGTCTTGCTAACATCCCCATCTTCTACATCAATACGGAAATCTTAATTCCGAAGGTGTTAAAGCGTTACAACATACTTGCTTATTTGGCCTTACTTGTGATTGGATATTTCATCATGGTAGGCTTAAATGACTTAATTTTCGACCTACTTTTTAAGGACTTATTGCCTGCACAAAGACCCCGCGGTGGCGGAGGTGGAATGAAACGCTTCACCTATTTGCGCATTATTTTCCAGTACCTTTTCATTATCGCGATTGGGATTAGTTACCGGTTTCTTTCCGACAACATGAAAGAACAGGAGGCGAAAAAAGAAGAGGAAAATGAGCGATTAAAATCAGAATTATCGTTTTTGCGTTCTCAAATCAGTCCACATTTTATGTTCAATGTCCTCAATAGCATTGTTTCCCTTTCCCGCAGAAAACCCGAAAGTGTCGAGCCGGTAGTCATCAAATTATCTGAATTGATGCGCTACATGATTTACGAAACGAGCGATTCCAAAGTGGCCATCAGCAAAGAAGCAAACTACTTAGAATCCTACATCGAATTACAGCGGCTTCGATTTGGCAATGACATTGATATTGATTTTAAATCCGAAATCGCTGGCACTTCGGGGAACATCGAACCGATGCTTTTGATACCCTTTGTTGAAAATGCCTTCAAACATGGCGTTGGGATGATAGAAAAACCCAGTATCAGCATTCAATTGTTGGACAATCCTCAGTACTTACATTTTGTTGTTAAAAACAGGATCAGCAATCAGCCAGCTGAGCAAAAGGACGAGAGTTCGGGGATTGGATTAACCAATGTGCGTCGGCGCTTGGAATTGCTTTATCCGGAACAACATACCTTGAACATTACGGATAGCAATCAAAACTATGTTGTCGATTTAATGATTACACACAGCTAATATCATGGAAGAAAAGGAACATTTTTCGGAAATCTCGAGCACCATCTTAAAATGCATTGCCATTGATGATGAAAGTTTAGCCTTGGATTTGGTCGAGGATAACATCGCGAAAGTACCTTTTCTCCGTTTGGATGCACGCTGCCGCAACGCATTTGAGGCGATTGAATACCTTCAAAATAATCAGGTGGATCTGATTTTTCTTGACATTCAAATGCCAGGTTTAACGGGTGTACAGTTTCTGGAGGGCCTTACCCAAAAACCCATGGTCATTTTTGTGACAGCCTATCAGCAATATGCTTTGGAAGGATTCAATTTGGATGTGATCGACTATGTATTAAAACCGATTTCTTTTGAACGATTTTTAAAGGCAAGTCATAAGGCACTCGATTTCTTTAAAAGTAAATTAGCTTTACAAGGGAATGTGATAAAGCCAGAAGCCAAAGTGGATTATATATTCATTCACGCGGATTACTCCTTAATGAAAATTATGCTGGAGGATATTTTGTATATTGAAGGGCTAAAAGATTACATCAAAATTCATGTTCGGAATCAAAAATATCCAATCGTGTGTCGGATGACGATGAAACTCCTCAGCGAAAAATTACCTTCCACTGAATTTTTACGGATACATAAATCCTTTATCGTTTCCCTGAAAAAGATTGAATCCATTCGAAACCAAAAAGTGAAAATTGGCGAAAACCATATTCCACTCTCCGACAGCTATTCGGAACAATTTTATCAAACGATTGGATACCAAAAAGAATAATTACTTGAATTTATTCTTCCCAAAATGGTAATTTACACCCAGCCACGCACGTAATAGGCCCGTTTGAACTTTGGAATCGGTATAAGGCGTGAACTCGAAATTTAAACCTAAATGTGGAAGCGAAGTAAATGGATAGGCGCGGACACCAACGCTACCGTAATAACCTTTCAATATAGAGGATTGGTTGAATACATTGGACATCCAACCGACATTAACACCTCCACCGAAGTAATAAAGAGCATCTTTGGTTTTATAGACCGTTACCATGGGTCCTAGTTCTGAGGTAAGCGCGGAAGTCGCAGAGTTCATTTGCATACGCACTTCTCCCCAAGCGATATTGGTGGGATTGGTTGAAACGGCCAATTGGGAATTAAAGGGATAATAGCTGATCGATTGTGCGTTTGAGAGCTGAATGCTCGCAATCAATATACTGAGGACGGTAACGATATTTTTCATCAAGAAGTGTTTTTGCTACAATTTTAAGGAGGATGCAGAGGGCATCCTAACAATTTATGTAACTTTGGATTTTGGCAAATATACAATTATGTCCATTCTGAAAAAATTAGCAGGCGAAACTCTTTCGTATGGTTTCAGTACCATACTTGGCCGTTCCCTCAATTTTTTACTTGTTTTTGTGCACACTTGGGCATTTCTCCCGGCAGAATTAGGCGTTAATGTCAAGCTCTATGGCTATGTCGCCATTGCGAACATCTTGTACACCTACGGTATGGAAACTGCCTATTTCCGATTTGCCAAAGAAGCTCCTGAAAAGTATTATCAATTGATCATGACGGCCATCATCGTCACATCTGGATGCTTCACCCTATTCCTATTTCTTTTTGCAGACCCCATCATGGTCCAATTAGGTTATCCAGGAAAAGGCATATTCTTAAACTGGCTGGCCTTGATTTTAGCGATTGATGCCATTACCGCAATCCCATTTGCGAAGCTCCGCTTGGAAAACAAAATCCGAACATTTGTCAAGGCCAAAATTGTATCCATCTTGATAAATGTCGGCTTAAACCTATTCTTTTTAATGCTCTTAAAGCCTCTGCAGGCCGGCGAAATCCAGGTAGATGCTCCACGTTTTTTACGCGATTTATACAGCCCGGGAATTGGAGCTGGATATATCTTTTTGGCGAATTTAATCGCTAACGCGAGTTTGTTTTATTGGTTATCAGCAGAATTCAAAGCCTATCGATGGCGTTGGGATTGGGCAGAATTCAAAGCGCTTTGGATTTATGCCTATCCGATTATGTTCATGAGTTTGGCTGCGATGTTCAACTTAATGTTTGATCGATTGTTGCTTGAATCGTACCTGCCAGCAGGTTTTTACCCAGGCAAAAGCTCACAAGAGGCTTTAGGCATATATGGTAACTGCTACAAGCTGTCTGTGTTTATGAGTTTGGCCATTCAGGCGTTTAAGTATTCGGCGGAGCCTTTCTTCTTGGGCAAGAAAACGGCCGAAAATAGCAAAGAAAATTTGGCTTTAATCACACATTGGTTTGTCATTGTATGTACCTTTTTATGGGTTGGTGTTTCCTGTAATTTATTTTGGATAAAGACGCTCTTTTTACGTCGGCCCATTTATTGGGAAGGCATGGGAATCGTACCGGTTTTACTCCTGGCTAACTTATTCTTAGGAATTTATTACACACAATCGGTTTGGTTCAAGCAGACGAATAAAACCTATTTTGGAACCCTAATTACCTTAATTGGTTTAGGGGTAACCCTGGTCGGCAACATCCTTTTCATTCCCATCTATGGCTATATGGCATGTGCTTATGCATTTTTGGCATCCAGCATGGTGATGGCCGGATTATGTTACTTAGGAGGGCAAAAATATTCCCCAACGCCCTATCGCTGGAAAAGTGATTTATTTTATATCTTGTTGGGAGCTTTGCTCATTTACGGTGCCGATGCATTAACAACTATTAGCCCAATCCCAGAATTCATGAATCAAAATTTAGCCGTACTAGGATTGGTTAGCTATGTACTGATTCGCGAATTTTCATGGAAAACCGGAAAGCCCACATTAATTGATTAACATGAAGCAAGAATTGAAAACGCAATACCTGCATCTCAAACTAAAAGTTAGTTTGATGGTTGCGCGCTTACAAGAAAATGCAGGGAAAATCAAGGAACTCGAGGACGCGAATGAAACGTTAGAACAAAAACTTGTATTGAAAACACAAGAACTGCAAGCAGCGTTGAGTCAAGTAAAAGAATTGGAGAAAAGCTTTAAAAAATCAGATAAAATTGGTAAACTTGTAGTTAATACAGAAGATACAGAGGCAGCTAAAGCTGAACTGAAGAAAAAGTTAGACGAATATATAGTAAGTATAGATCATTGTATTGAGCAATTACGCAAACCATGAGTACGAAATTACCTTGCAATCTCCTTTTAGGCATTCAAAATGTTGCACTAAAGGTTAGTGAAGACGAGGAATCATGTGTGCGGAAAGCAGCAAATTTGGTTAACCGCCTCGTAAAATATTACGAGAAAGAGACAAATAGTTCAGACCCAAGTAAGATTATGGCCCTTGTGGCATTGGATTTGGCTATGTGTGGATTGAAATTCGAGACGGAAACTAGGTCACTTAACAACAATGTTCAATCAGAGAACGAGCAATTATTAGCGCTCGTGGATGAGTTTAAGCTATAAATCCCTTTTCATTCAGTCGTTTTTGGAGCCGATGTTCATAAACTAACATCTTATATGACCATTATATCCATTATTATTTCCATCGTAGCGGCAGTAGGTGGTGGGTTTGTTGGGAGGACTTTTTCCTCAAAAGCAAACAAGAACCACGAAGAAGAAGCCCAACGAAAAGCAACTGAAATCCTGAAGAATGCTGAATTTGCAGCCGAGAATTTGAAGAAAGACCGTATGCTTGAGGCGAAAGAAAACTTCTTGCGTTTACGCGGTGAATTTGAAGAAGAGACGCAAGCAAAAAAAGGTATTTTAATCGAGAACGAGCAGAAATTACGCGAAAAAGAGCGCGTTTTGACGCAGCAACAAGAGCAGCAACGTATTGCAGATCAAGAGCTTCAGTCTCAAAAACAAAGCATTCAATCGAAGGAAGAGAACTATCGCAAGAAATTTGAAGAGGTAGAGAAGAAACGCGAGGAAGCAGAAGCGATGCTTGCTACACAAATCAACCAATTAGAAAAAATTGCGAATCTTTCCGCGGATGAAGCACGCCAACAGTTGATCGACGCCTTGAAGGCAGAAGCCGAATCGAAAGCAAGTTCAATCGTTAAGCAAGCAATCGAGGAAGCTAAATTAACAGCGACCAAAGAAGCTAAAAAGGTGGTAATTGAAACCATTCAACGCACAGCGGCAGAGAATGCGATTGAAAACTGTGTATCCGTTTTCAATATTGAGTCAGACGACATCAAGGGTAAGATTATTGGTCGGGAAGGTCGTAACATCCGTGCACTGGAAGCAGCCACGGGCGTCGAATTTATCGTCGATGACACTCCAGAGGCAATCATCATTTCAGGTTTCGATCCGGTTCGTCGGGAAATTGCACGCCTATCCTTACATCGCTTGGTACAAGATGGTCGTATTCACCCGGCACGTATTGAGGAAGTCGTTAATAAGACCAAGAAGAACATCGATGACGAGATCATTGAGATTGGAGAGAAAACGGTGATTGACTTGGGTATTCACGGCTTACATCCAGAATTAATCAAGATGGTGGGACGCATGCGTTTCCGTTCATCGTATGGCCAAAACCTATTGCAACACTCCCGTGAAGTAGCCAAATTATGTGCTACGATGGCAGCTGAATTAGGCTTAAATGCGAAGCTTGCCAAACGCGCGGGCTTACTGCATGACATTGGTAAAGTTTGGCATGAAGAACCGGAATTACCTCACGCATTGTTGGGCATGGAATTAGCTCAAAAATACAAAGAGCACCCTGAGGTTTGTAACGCAATTGGTGCTCACCACGATGAGTGCGAAATGACATCGATGATATCACCAATCATACAAGTATGTGATGCGATCTCAGGCTCACGCCCAGGTGCACGTCGCGAGATGATGGAGTCATACATGAAGCGTTTACGCGATTTGGAAGATTTGGCAACATCCTTCCAAGG